>CAKTZN010000001.1 GCA_934635545.1 uncultured Oscillospiraceae bacterium
ATCGTAACTGCGCCCGGAGAAAGTCCTGTTAAAGCGCTTTCGGACAGGGGTTCGACTCCCCTCGCCTCCACCAAAAAGAAAAATCCCGCAGCCACAAGGCTTGCGGGATTTTTCTTTGTATTCATGCGTATTTGTGGCATTTTCGCTTTGCATCTATCTGCAAAAATCCTGACATTTCAAACACTTTCCAGACGGGCTTAACACGCCATTTTGGCAACAAAATGGCAACGCCGTGTCCCTCGTTTTCCACACTTATTGACATCCCCGCCTTTTTTCTATACGATGCTGATATATCGAACATGGAGGTCTTATCATGGAGATCATTGACGTTGATTATACCGAAGTTCCAGACGAGCCTATCACCGAAACATGGTACACCTGTCCCTCCTGCGGCCAACTCACGCCCACCGGCAGGATTTGCTCCTGTGGATATCACCCGCCGGTCGATACACAAGCACCATCCCGGCCGCAAGTGCCCGCCAAGAAGCGCCGCCTGCCCAGTATCGTCATTACCGTTCTGGCCATCGCTCTGGCTTGTTCCGTGTTCTACAACGTAGAGCAAAGAAACAAGCTCACCCTCGCACAATCTCAGTTAGATGCAAAGCAAAGCACGATTGATAGCGAACGCAAGACAGTTTCGTCTTTGCGTGAATATAACATGTATTTGGAAGAGGACTTAACGCATCTTTGCCCCAATCTTCCTGTCAGTTGCGACGATTCAAAATTCAGACATGACATCCGCCATTGCGGAAATCCTTTTATTTATTCGCAAAGTGAAGAAGAAACCGAAATATACTGGATGCTGATGCATGTACGGCGAGCAAACGGTGAATTGTCTTATTAAAAACAAGCAGCGATGCCGAAAGGCTTCGCTGCTTGTTTTTCTCACTTAACCGCTATAGGGCAGCCGTCGCACCTTTTCCAGCATCTCCGCTGCGGTCAGTCCGTTGTAGTAGGTCTTTCCACGACTGAAAGACCCACCACCAGCCGTTTCGCTGTATGGCAACTGACGCACGTTTGCCAGCATCTCCGATACCGTCAATCCGCTGTTGGTTTTCCCCAGATAGCCATTCAGGCTCTGCTGCCACTTCGGTGTGGTGTCGCCGTCGTCCTCCTCTGCTGCCAGCAGTGCGGACAGTTGAAGGTCTGACACATCTGCCGATATACCCTGCTCCCACGGCGCTTCCCAGTGCTTACTGCTGGCGTAGCTGTTCATGTAGTACAGCGCATCCTTCTGGCTGTTATTCAGGTTGAGCATGTTGATAGCGTGCAGCTTCGCCTCCTTCTTCGTCAGGCCGCTGGTGGCGATCCTGTACTGGAGATACTGATAATCCGAGATGCCCGCATCCTTCAATGCGTTGATCTTCTCCAGATCCTCGTCCTTGGCCACCAGCCGCTTATACAGGAGCGCCTTTTGACTATCCGTCAGCTTACTGCGGTCGATCAGGCGCATCTTGTCCGCGTCCTTCTCCTGTTCCTTCAGATCCATCAACAGACTCGTGACGGTGCCGTAGTCGGCCTCAGAGCGGTACTGCACCGCGTCCATGGCCTCAACCTCCGTTTCGCTGGCCATGGTCTGGTAATAGGCCACCCACTTGCCCGCGCCGCTGACGCCGGACTGCCGCAGTGCGTCGCGCCGCTGTTCCGCCTCGGTGGCCTCGTCCGTTTTCTCGACCTCCTTCAGCTCCCGGATCAGGTCGTAGCTGGCCTTGGCGGACACGCCGCGATCCTGCATCTGCTTGAACGCCTCTGTCTGATTCTCCGAGAAGTCGCTGGTACGTTCGGCATAGTAGGCCTGCGATTCGTTCAGTGCGCCGCGGCCAAACAGGACGCCCTTGGCGATGTTCCACGGGGTCTGGTCTACCTGATACCGCAGCTTACCGTTCGAGTATACGCCGCCCCGGGCCACAGCGATGCCGCCTTGCAGCGTTTTGCGCGCCTGGTTGCCCGCGTAGAAGAACTCGCCCGCCGCCGTTGCCCCCTTGTCCAGCGTGTCCATGCTGAACAGACCGTTTTTCTTCACAGACTTTGCGAAATCCTCTACCTTGGAAAGGTCGGCGGTAGCCAGCGTCTGATCTCCGATGCCCAGCAGCGCCGCGCCCTGGCCGATGATGGGGATATCGTTCACCGCGTCCCCGGCCAGGCTCTTCACGAACGCCCACCAGTCCCTGTCTGCGTCATCATCGTCATCGCCGCCGTCCGTGCCGAACAGTCGTTCATCAAAAATTGCTTCCAGCACGTTATCCACCAGCTTACCCACCAGTGCCAGCTTCGACACGCCCATGGACTTGCCCAGCGCTTCCATGACGCTGCCGATCACGTCATACGGCACCGGCGATCCGCCGGACAGCGCCCCGATGCCCAGATTCAGCAGAAAGCCATAGAGCAGATACTTGACCACCCGCACGCCCATGGTGCCTGCGGCATATGCCTTTCCCTTTTCCCGTGCCATCTGCCGCACCTCGTTGGGCAGATCCCGGCTCACATGCTCCCAACTGTTCAGCGCTTCCAGTTGGAACCGCGTCACGATCTGCCAGAAGGGATTTTTCGTGTCGAACAGCATGGGCTTCTCGCCCCTGGCGCGGGAGCCCATCACATTGCGTCCGTATTCGTCCGCCAGCTTCATGGCCTCCGCGTGGCTCTTTCCGGCCTTGGTCTCCTTCAGGTACTTGCTGCGCACCGCCACGAAGGACGTGAAGCTGTCCACCATCTCCGTCAGGGTAAAGCCCGCTTCCTTGAACTTTTCCCACCCGGTTTCCGGCCCCAGCAGCCAGTTGATGCCCTTCTTCCCCTTCAGGAAATTGCTCTCCTGCACAAAGTCGGCCCTGTCCTTCTTGCTCTTGAAGAAGTCGCCTATGGCGCGTGCCGTGGCCCCCTCGCCGTTCTCCGCCGTTACCATGGGGATCTGCGAGGTCTGGTTCAGTGCCGAGCTGACGTTGAAGGCCAGCTTGGCCCCGCCGTATTTGCCCGTCAGGGTGTTGATCCAGTTCAGTGAGCCGCGCCCGGTGGCCGCCTCCGCGCCGCGGTCGGCCATGTTCTGCTTGCCCGCCAGACGGTTTGCGTAGTTGTCCAGATACTTTGCCATTTCGCTGTATCGCGTAATGTTGCCGATCTGGTCATACAGCTTGCCGATATAGTCCTCAAGGAGTACTCTGGCGTCACCCGGCGACAGCTTTGTGCCCTTTCGGATCACGCCGCTCATGCGCAGGAAGTCCATGATCTGGTCGTTTGAGAAGTCGCGGGCGCTCTCCGCCCGGCTGATCTGCTCGCTGGCCTCCTCGCTGCTGTAGGTCTTGCGGATATACTTTTCCGCCGTGCGGATGCGCATGATATCATCCGTGTGATAGAAGATGTTGCCCAGATAATAGACGTACTCCTCAAAGCCCTTGGCAATGTCGTATTCCGTGTTGACGCCGTTGTCGCTGTGCCGCTCCTGAAAGAACGGATTATATTGCTTATACGGCTTCAGGTCGGCGGTCTTGCCGGAGATGGAGGTCGGCAGGCTCATGGCCGTATCGTCCAGTCCCAGCAGCTTCAGCGCCTTGGAAAAGGCGGTTTTCTCCGCCTCCGGCTGCATGTGCGGTGCGTACCCCTCGATAAAGCCGATGGGCTGATATCCGTGCGCCACAAGGAAACTGTTGATGCCGTCATACAGCTCCTTATAGAGCTTGCTGTATGCGTCCACGGCCTTGCCCACCGCCATATCGTCGGCGCTCTTGCTGTCGTGCAGATCTTCCAGTGCTTTCAGGTATGTCTCGTAGTTTTGCAGATCCTGATATTCCTGATAGGACGGGTCAATGCCGAACTCCTTCGCGGCGTCCTCCGCCGATGCACCGTTCCGCACGTTTTCCACAGCGTCCTTGTACGGTTCATCAATTGCTGCTGCTCAGGAGGCCATTCGTGACCACGTACCGCTCCTGCGCGGCGGAGGCGGCAGACCGCAGCCAATAGTAGACAGCGGTACCGGCTGAATTGTAGCCGATTCGCGCCGTATTATCGTTGGTGGTATCCCGGTGCGCCTTGAGAACGGGCAGGATACTCTCCCCCTCGTCGGCAATCCCTGCGCCGGTAAATCCCATCTCCGACGTGCTGAGCAGGAACACTTGCCGCGCGATCTCCGTCACCTCGTCGGAATCGGGCGGTTTGTACTTGATGGTTGTCGGGATGATACACGCCAGCATCTTGGCGTCAAAGCGGGACAGATAGCCCGTTTGGGCGTTGTTCAGGTCGGTGTCTCGCTCACTGCCGATGTAGTTGGCGTCGTTCGTCGGGTTGATGCGGTTTGGCCCCAGCGCCACGTCCCGCACCACGATGACGCCGGTTGCGGTTTTGACCACCGGGATGTAGGCCACCGTCTCCGTCACGCCGTTGACGGTTTCCTCGTAGTGCGGCACCGTCGTATTGATGTCGATTGTCTCAATCGCTCTGGGCAATGATCTCCACTCCTTTCTTGGTTGTTTTTGTTCGATATCCCGCCTTATGTAAGAGCAGGATGAAGTGTCTGTCCATCTCGAAGACCACGTTCCGGCATCCGGCGCGGAGTACCCGCTGCCGCCAGCCCTGATAGCGCTGCTGGACATTCTCCGGCGTCAGCTCACCTGCCGCCAGCTTCTGCACCATCATCTTCAGCTCCCGCTTCTTGGCCTTTTTCTTGCCGTTCTGGAGCCGCAGAAGGATCTTCCCGTCCTCCGTGACGATGTGGGTAAAGCCCAGAAAGTCCACCCTGCCGCGTTCAATGGCGGTCTTGGGGTTCAGCGTCAGGCCGATGCTGGCAAGGTGCGCCGTGATCTTCTCCAGCAGCGCCTCCAGCTCCTCTTTCGAGGCGGCGATGACGTAGAAGTCGTCCATGTGCCGCCCGTAGGCGGTATAGCCGCACTCCTCCGTCACCAGCCGGTCGAGGGACGAGAGATAGAGGTTCCCGAAGCATTGGTTCTGCTGCAAGCCCAGCGGCATACCGGTTGCTTTGCCATCGCAGAAGGTGTAGGCCCGGCTGATCCGCAGCACGTCGGCGTCCTGGATGATCTCGCCCGCCAGTGCCGCGATCCGCTGCCGCTCCACGCTGGCGAAGTAGGCGTGCACATCGCCCTTCAGAATCCACGGGACGGCCTTGCGTTCCGTCCAGAACTCCGTCAGCAGCCGCGTCATGCGGTTGGTGCCGTACTCGGTGCCTCTGCCGATCAGGCAGGCGCTTATGCCGTCGCAGAGCTGCGCCGCCACCGCGTCATAGATCACGTTGTCGCACAGCGCGTGCATGATCACCTTGTCCCGCACCGACGGCACCTGCACCAGCCGCGGCTTAGGTACCGCGATGTGCTTCAGCCCCATGGGCCTGGGCCGGAAATCCGGGCTTTTCATGTCCGCCAGTATGCGGTACATGTGATCCTCCCGGTAGTACTGGTATCTGTGGTATCGCTCTGTGTTGGTCTTGCCGCGCCAGACGATTTTCTGGGCGCGGTCGATTTGTTCGAAGGTCGGTATCATAGACACCTCGTTTTAAGGGACGGCCTCCTTTCACGGGCTTCTCGCCGATAGGCTCTCAGTTTCCGTGGAGGCGGGGCACCAACAGATGTTGCCGTTGGAGGCATTGTTGCTGTTCAGGTTGCCATTCGTGTTCACGTTCCGCTCCTGCGCGGCGGAGGCGGCAGACCGCAGCCAATAGTTGACAGCGGTACCGATCAGGCCGCCCCTGTGCGTTCACTGTCGTTTGCCGTCCGTCTTCATCCAGGCGTACAGCTTCCAATAGAGGCCCACCGTCAGTTTCTGCCAGCGGTCTCGCTGCTTCTCACTGATGTAGCCCTTCTCGTGCAAGATCCGCGCCTGGTGCTTGAGCACCACGCACCGCCGCATGGCCTCCCGCTGGTGTGCCGCCCGGTCAATGCGCAGGGCGTTCAGGTCGGTCTCGTTGGCCAGGATCGTCTCCTCCTGGATGGCGCTGGCCGTCAGGATGATCCGATCCACCAGACTGCGGTGCAGCCGCTTGGGCGTCCGAGGGCGTCTGCCCTCCCGGTCGCACATGTCCAGCGTCAGCAGCAGGAGATCATCCGCCATGGTGCAGACGCTGAATTCCTTGTCCATCACGACACCACCACCCGCGCGTAGCGATCCACCGCGCCGGTGGTCACCGTCAGGCCGTCCGCGGCGTTGAAATCCGCCACATACACCTCGATGGCGTCAAGATTGGAGCCAAACACCGCCGTGCCGGTCACCTCGTTGCCCGCAGCGTCCACGATGATCTTCCCCGTCGCCACGTCGCCTGCCGTGGCATCGACGGGGGAGGCATCTACATAGGTGGCGTAGCCGCTGCCGTCGGTCAGCGGAGCCTTGATAGCGGCCTTGTCCGTGTAGTGCTGGCCGTTGATTGTAATGTTTTTTGCCATGGTGTCCTCCTTAGCTCAGCGTCAGCGTCGCGCCGTCCTCGGCCACCGTCACGCCGTCAATGGGATAGACTGCGTCGCCGGAGGAGATCACCCCGAACAGCTCTGCGCCGCCGCTGGGCATATCCACCGCTTCCCACGCCGTCGGTTTCCCCTCCGCGTCCACGGCGGTGATCCTGGGGATCTGGCCGACAGACGCGCCGGTGATGCCGAGGGCGACATCCGTTCCGCCTCCTCCAGGTGCAGTTCGGAGTTTTCCCTCATCATCCATGCCAACTTCCTGTGTCATGTTGTCGGTAGCAGCAACAGGTCTCGGCAGCCGTTCCGAGTAAAAGTCCCACGCATTGGTTCCTCCACTCAGCAGGCCGGTCACCCGCACCAGGCTTGTCCCGTCATAACCTCGAAAAACAACGCGAATTTCGTCGTCATCCCCCGTGCATTGAGACAGTTCGCAGAGCGTCTCCTTCTGGTCGTAACCGACCTTGCAGTATACGCTTGTCCCAGCCTCATACGCATCTTTGATTTGCCACGGAGTATGATCTGCCTGGATATCGCCGTCGTCGATCACGGCGACATTGACAGCAAGCGTTGTCTTCACATCTCCCGTCTCGCCGTTGACGGAGCTGACGGCCCCGTCGCCCGTCCCGCCGTCGTTGCCGTTCCATATCCCAGCCGTCCAGCGCCATGCCCACGATCCGGTGCAGGCAGTCGTCTCTCAGCAGCCGCCGGTAGGCGTCGAACTGGACGGCGGTGCACTCGCCGGTGTAATAGGAATATTGCCGCCAGGCGTCAGCCACCTGCCACGGCCAGCGCCAGTTCTTAGAGGCCCTGAAGTCCTCCTTGCTCATGCCCAGCATCCGGTGCGGCTTCGTCTCCTCCCAGTTGATCCAGCCCATTTCGATCTCGTGCCCGATCCGGCCCGTCAACTGGTTGACCACCGCCTCATCCATCGCCGTGCCCAGCGTGTAACCCCAGTGGTGGCGCACCAGGTTTTCCACGTTCCGGTGCTCTTTCCACAGCGTCAGGTAGGTGGACAGCCACATGCCGCCAGCGTCGATATAGTCCTCAATGCCGGTCTTTTCCCCGGTGCTGTCCGCCAGCTCCGGCAGCACCGGCCAGATCAGCGCGTTCACCTTGTTGTAGCTTGCCGCCTCCCAACTGTGGTATTTTTTTCTGGCCGGGTCGAACACCTCCGTTGCTGCACGCCACCCGGTCACGGCGTCGCAGATATACCGTGCCTGCCTTCCGTTCCCGTCCAGCACAATGGCCTCATAGGGCCGGATGTGCCTCTCGCCGATGCCCCAGTCCCAGACGTTGCGCCGGGCCATCCAGTACAGCAGCACCAGATACCCGTCGATCACAGCCACGCTGTTGATCAGCAGTTGGTACACCCTGCCCTTCCGCAGGTCGGCAGCCTTCGTCAGGCACAGATCCTGCCCGCAGAAGGGGCAGTCGAGGTGATCACTTTCGCCGAGCTGTATGGTGTCCGCCCGCCAGCAGTGTTCGTCCTCCATGGCTGGGACGCCCTCGTAGAACTGGCCGTCCTCGCCCTGCATGATCTCAATGCCAGCAGCAACACCGTATTTCCCTTTGCTGACGTATCCGGTGATAAAGTCCTCGTGGCAGGCGGTGCAGGTGCACCGCCCGCCCCACATGGTCTTTTTCGTATTCTCGTAGCGATCCCAATCCTCCGGCTCCATCGTCCGCATGATACCGTCCCTATCGTAGGCCGTCACGCTCTCCCGCCGGAAGATGCAGAAATGCCCGCCCAGACTGTCCAGATTCTCCGCCCACACCCAGTGTTCCAATTCTCCCGGTGGCTCCTTGGGCAGCAGCGCCGCCAGGTCTTTCGCCCCGCGCGTCATGGCCGCTCCCCCTTACAGAAAGTCCGCCAGGTCGATCGTAACGCCCCTGGCGGAAGGCTTCTGCGCCGCGGCCTGTCCCCTGGGCGGCAGTCCGTAGAACCTTCGCAGGACGTCCTCCGCCTCCGCCGGTGTCACACACCCGCAGTTGCCCACCCTGTTCTTCCGGGCCTGCTCGGCGATCTTCTTCTCCGCATCCGTCAGCGTCATGCCGCCGCCGGACAGATCCTTCAGCAGAAGATCAGCAAGAGCCGGTTCGGCGCGGAGCATGTCCTTCAACTGCTCTCCCGCCATCCATACCGGTCCCCGTTCCTTGGGCTGCTGGGCTTCAATGGCCGCCACAGCCTCCTCAAATGCACGCATACATATCCTCCTCTTTTGTCACCTGCGGGAGCTCTCCCGCAGGAAATGCTTCTTCCAGTACCGCCGCCGGGCGGCCTGCTCCTCTGCTTCCTCCGCGGCCCGCAGCTTCTGGCAGGGTTCGCACTCCACGCCCTCGCCATTGAAGAACCGCTTGCACCGGACGCACATGTTCCGGATCGCCTCCGTCTTCTTCACCAGCTCACACTGCCAGAAAATCTCCGCCCACTTCACGTTCCAGAACCGGGCCGCTTCCAGTGTGGCCTGCTCCCAGTCCTGCGCGATCACCGGTACCTGGACGTGGCCCGGCGCCTTGACGAACCACAGGTAATCCTTCTTTTTCGCCGTCGCCATGGCCGTCACCTCCTTCCGTGGTTGTGCTGGTGCCGGTAGTACTTGTCCCGCTGCCGCTTCGCCCCGGCGTCCAGCATGTATTTCTTTTCCGCCTGCGCCGCCCGCAGGTCATAGAGCTTGTCCCGCTCCGCCCGCCATTCGGCGTAGCCGTGCGGGCACCGCGTCGTGCAGTCCATGCCCCGATCCGGACAGTCCTTCACGCACGGGCTCCCGTGATAGCCCTGCCCGCTCATTTCACGCTCCTTTTCGTTTCGTAGGGGCCGACGACTCTGTCGGCCCGCTGCTGATGGGCCTTGCGATCCCCGATGGATGCTGCGGCGGCATAGCCGCCCCGGCCCTCCAGCCTGTCCACCAGGTGCAGCACCCCGCAGGCCAGCCGCCACGCGCCCACGATCAGGCAGATGTACGTCAGCGCCGTCATGCGTCCGCTGCCCCCAGCAGCAGCTCGTCCCAGGTGGCGATCCGGTCACTGCCCTTCACCTGTACCTGATACTGCCAGAACCCGCTCTTCCGCGTGGCCCGCAGCACCGTGCCCTCCGGTGCGCGCCCACCGTTTTCCTCGCAGGCCCGCGGCGCGAAGTTGACCACCCGGTCGCCCTCGGCAAACCGCGCCCCCCGGTTCTTTTTCTTCCTGCCCATCTGATGTCCTCCTTTTCAGTACCGCAGGGCCGCGCGCATTTCCTCCACCGGAATATGCAGCCCTCGCCCCAGCTTCCGAAGCTGCTCCACAGTCAGCTTGCTGGGGTCTTTCTTTCGTGCGTACAGCGTCCGCAGGGCCATTCCGGCCATCTGTGCCATCCGCTCCTGCCCCACGCCCTCTGCCGCTGCGGCGCCCCACAGCAGCTTTACCAGCGCGTCATTCTCTGGCTTTCGCCCCAGATTTGTCCTCGGCATACGCCGCCCTCCTCTCAGCTCTTCGGCTCGCTGCGCTGGGTCTCGGCGCTCTTCGCACCGTCGGCCAGCCCTGCGCCATAGGCCACCAGCAGCGCCCGCTGCTGCTCACTCATGGTCTCCATTCGCTCCGCCAGCTTGCGGATCGCCGCCTGTTCCTTCTCTGACATTCTTTTTTCCTCCTATTGTTGCATTTTATGTGATTTTATGATTTACTGTTCATGAGGTGGTCTCTCATGAAGCGTATCTCCGTCTTGCTGATAACCATTTTGCTGCTTTTGCTTACCGTGCCCGCATACGCCCACCCCGGAAGGACTGACACCAACGGCGGCCACTATAACCGCTCCACCGGCGAATATCACTACCATCACGGCTACCCGGAGCATCAGCATCCGGGCGGCGTCTGCCCCTATGACTTCAAGGACACGACCGGCCACAACAGCGGCACGTCCTCCGGTAGTTCCGGCAGCGGAAATTCCTCCGGCTACTCCGGCAGCGGCAGCACCACGCCTTCCGTCCGGCGTAGCGATTCTTCCGCCGGTAACGCCACAAACAGTTGGGTGGACACCCTCATATCATGGATCAAGAATATCGCAGCCGTCATTTTAGCTGTCGCTGTTTTTGGTTTCGCCATAATTCCCGTCGCCGCTGTCTTCATCGACGCGACTTTTGATAAGCTCAAATCTGTGATAAAACGTCGCAAGCCTAGGCGTCTCGAAGAACCAACCACACGCCCCGACGAACATCCTCCGCTGCCGCCAGCGCCGCCGAAAAAGGCGCCCCATCGGCTTGATCTGTCCGATCGTTTCGAGGTGATCTGCGGCTTCCGGACTGTCACCCTCTACGGCCTGCCCGCCATCCGCATTTCCCATGTGGGCTATCTCCGCGACACGCAGCAGCTTTTCATCCGCTTCCGCGATGACAACAGCGTGCTCCTCTATGATGACGTGCCGCTGGCCGTGTGCAGTGAGTTTGTGCGCTCCAGTTTCCCCGACCAGTATTACGACATCCTGATCGACCGGCATTTTCCGGTTCAACGGCTCGTATAGCTTTGTTGTTATGTGACTATAATAAGTCTTGTAAAAACATTTGTCAATAGCTTTTTGTGTTTTTGCGACTTTTTTGTTGACAAAGTTGTTTTCCTGTGATTTAATAAGTGGCAAGGGGGATACCATTATGAACGAGAGAATAAAAGAGCTGCGAAAGGCACTTGGCCTTACGCAGCAGGAGTTTTCTGAAAAAATCGGAATAAAGCGCAATACCGTCGCGCAGTATGAAACGGGACGCAATCTCCCCATTGACGCTGTTATTTCCCTTATTTGCCGGGAATTTCGCGTCAACGAAACGTGGCTGCGCACCGGCGAGGGGGAGATGTTCCAGTCTGTTGACCGCGAGAAGGAGATCGCCGCCTTTGTGGCTTCTGTCTTGGGCGATCCGGAAAAGGACTTCCAACGTCGTTTTATTTCCGTGCTGGCCCAGCTCTCCGTTGACCAGTGGGAGCTGATGGCCGACTTCGCCGAAAAGCTGAACCAGGAGAAATAAAAAAGAGAGCTGTCGTTTCGACAGCTCTCTTTTTTACCGTTGCAGCCCTACCACGAACGCCAGGATGATCTCCAGAACAGGCGGCGTGGCTTTTTTCAGCTCCGCCACGATGGCGGCGATGATCTCCTCTCTGTTCATCAATCTTTCTCCTATCTTCTCTGTTCCTCTTCCGCTGCTGTTGTTTTTTCCGCCATATCACCCCACAGTTCTTCCACCGTTGTGTGCAGCTCCCGCGCGATCCGCAGCGCCGTCGTCACCTTCGGCACATGTTCGCCCCGTTCAATGGCGCTCATAGCCGTGCTGGATATCCCCACCCGCCGGGCGATCTCCCGCTGCGTGATCCCGTAATAACTTCTCAGGTCGCTGATCTTGCCGTTCATGCCCATATCCTATCACACCTTTTCGGCAAAATGTTAAAAATGCAAACTTTAGTTTGCACTTTTCATAAAATAATATTCTTTTTGCCGAAATAGGTTGTTTTTTTGCAGTCAGTGCGTTATATTGCTCTTAGAGCAGCAATCAAGGAAGGGGTATCACATGATCTGTAAGTCCTGTCAGCGGGAAATTCCTGATGTCTCTATATACTGCATGTTCTGCGGCGAGAAGGTACTAAAGGAGCGCCGTAAAAGGGGAGAGGTGCGCACCCCCACAGCAAAGCAGCTTCCCAGTGGCGCGTGGTTCTGCCGTGTCCGCGTCGGCGGGCAAGATGTTTCCATCACCCGCAGTACAAAAGAAGAAGCCATTGCTGAAGCGATGGCCGTCAAGGCGGGCATTAAAGCCCCTGAAAAAGCCCGCTCCAGCATGACGCTGGAACAGGCTTATGAAAAGTATATTGAATCCCGCAGCGGTGTGATCTCGCCCTCCACCGAAGCCGGATATAAGCGCCTGCAAAAGAACACCTTCCAAAAGCTGATGCCGATGCAGCTCTCCGGTATCACCGCCGAGCATATCCAGCGTGAAGTCGGCAGCATGGCCAAAAATGGGAAAAGCCCCAAGTATGTCCGCAATGCCGAGGGTCTGCTGATCTCCGTGCTGAAGCAATTCCTGCCGGATGCGCAGTTTTCTGTCATCCTCCCGCAGAAGAAGAAAACGGAGCTTCGACAGATCGAGGACGCCGAGATTGGAAAGATCATGAAGGCCTTCGCCGGTTCTGAAATGGAGCTGCCTGTGCTCATGGCGCTGTGGATGGGCATGCGCATGTCTGAGATACGCGGCGCCAGATACGAGGATATCAAGGACGGCAAGCTCCACATCTGCCGCGCCATTGTTTCCGATAAAAACGGCGCTGATACCATCAAACCACCTAAAACCTTTTCCGGTGACCGCTGGGTGTCCATCCCGGCCCACATCCAGACCTTGATAGATTCCACCGGCTTGAAGGAGGGCTTTCTTGTTCCGTTTTCAGGGCAGGCGATTTACAAGCGCTTCGTCCGTGGTCTGGATGCAGCAGGGATCCCGCACTGTCGCTTCCATGATCTCCGTCACGCCAATGCCGCCATCATGGTGCGTCTTGGCATTGAGTCCAAATATGCGCAGGAGCGTAACGGCTGGTCATCCGACCGTATGTATAAGCAAGTGTACGCCTACACTATGGAGGACAAGATGGCAGAAACCGACAAGGCCATAAACAGTTATTTTGACAACAAAATGACAACGGACATCCCAAAAAGTGAGGAATCATGCGGTGCATAAGCCTTTATCCCGGGGGTTCGACTCCCCTCGCCTCCACCAAGCAAAGAGACACCACCCACAGGGTGGTGTCTCTTTTTGTCAACTTTTCCGGCAGGCTTCGCGCATAGCCTATACCCCGCGGAGCTCCACGGATGGCACCGCGGGCCTTACGATGTCGGCCCAGTGCTCCAGCACGGCCTTTTCCGGTGCGTGAAGGCCCGTTTGGATCACAGAGTCCCGGTCGGTGAAGCACTGGATATAGTAGCGCTTCGCCCCGGCGATCCATTGTGCGATGCCCGCAAAGGAGGCGTCGTTGTGGAACTCCGCCACAGCGGTGGTGCGGAACTCATAGTCCACCGCGCCGGACAGCAAATAGGCCACGCTTTCCCGGATGGAAGTCAGGTCAAAGCCCGGCAGGCCCACGGTGGCGGCGTACTGCTCCGGACTGTTCTTGATGTCCATGGCCACATAGTCCACCAGACCCTCCCCTACCAGCGACCGCAGGGCGGCGGGATGGCTGCCGTTGGTGTCCAGCTTCACGGCGTAACCCAGGTCCTTGATGGCCCGCAGCAGCGCCGGCAGATCGCTCCGCAGCAGCGGCTCACCGCCGGTGACGGCCACGCCGTCCAGCAGCCCCTGCCGCTTGCGGAGAAATGTCAGCAGCCCGACGTCGTCCATGACCGGCTCCATGCCGCCCAGCACCAATCCGCCGTTATGGCAGAAGGGGCAGCGGAAGTCGCACCCCGCCAGAAACACCGTGCAGGCCACATGACCCGGGAAATCCAGCAGCGTCAGCTTTTGCAGTCCGTGAATGTCCATGTTGTCCCCTCCCCTTTTCAGATACCACATATTGTAGTCCCACAGCGAGAGAAAGTCAAGATACTGATGCAGAAGAAAGCCCTCCGGCGGTGCCGGAGGGCTTTCTCAATTACGTTTCAGTCATTGTCTGAAGCGAGAAGCCGCACTCAGGGCAGGATCTCCTCGTTCATGTTCCAAATGACATAGTAGGTGCCGATCTGACCCACGACGAAGAACTCATCGGGATAGTCAGCCTTCAGGGTGGCGATCTCGTTGGTGGGAACGTCGTCGATCATCTGCCAGTCGCCGTTCTTGAAGTTGGCCAGGTCGTTGTTGGCGTTATCGGACAGATAATACTTGACCTGCTCCATGGTGACGTTGGCGGCATCATAGTAGTTGGGGTTCTTCACGGTGGTGATCACGCTGTTGTGATCCCAGGAAGCGATGGTGTAAGCACCGTTGCAGACGTAGGTGGAGGGATCGGTGGCCCAGCCTTCGTTGGCGACCACGTCCTCACGGACGGGGAAGAAGGTGGGGAAGGCCAGCAGCTCGTTCCAGTAAGCAACGGAGTTGGACAGGGTGACCTCCAGAGTGGTGTCGTCCAGAGCCTTGACAGCCAGATCGTCCTTGTTGTCGGTGCCGTAGCCCTTGACCTGCTCGAACATGTAGCCGTAGTCGGCGCCCAGCTCAGCAGAAGCGGCGCGCTTCCACGCGAACTCGAAGTCCTTGGCGGTCAGAGGCTGACCATCGGACCACTTCAGGCCGTCACGCAGCTTGTAGGTATAAGTAACGGTGCCGTCCTCGTTGGCAACACCCTCAGGCAGCTCGGTAGCGCAGTCGGCCTTGATGACCAGCTTGCCATCGGCATCCTGATCCCACTTGGCCAGACCGGCGAACAGGTGGCTGACCATGGTGGCGCCGTCGACGGAGGAGTTCAGAGCGGGGTCGATGGTGTCAGGCTCGGAAGCCAGGCAGACGGAGATGTTGTCGGTCTTGCCGGCAACGGTGCAGCGATAGAAGTACTTGTAGCCCAGAGGATTGGAGAAGAAGCCCTCGACATCCTTGTTCAGCATGTACAGGTCGGTGTAGAAATACAGGGGAACGATACCGCCGGTGGACATCAGCAGATCCTCGGCGCGGTGCATCAACTGGAAGCGGACTTCGTTGTCGGTGCAGGACTTGATGGTGGAGATCAGCACGTCATAGGTCTCAGCCCAGGTGCCGTTCTCGACCTTGATGTCATAGCCCAGGTCGGTCAGATCCAGGTTGTACATCTTCAGCGCGCCATGACCCTCACGGCCATACTGCGCGTCGTTGTTGCCGGAGTTGGTGACCCACATATCCAGGAAGCAGATAGGATCGTTGTAGTCGGCCAGCCAGCCGTTACGGGCGATGGAGTAGTTGCCGTCCTTACGGGTGTTCAGGAAGGTGTTCCACTCCTGGTTCTCCAGGTTCATGGTGATACCCACGCTGCCCATGGCAGCCTGCAGGTACTCGCCAATGGCCTTATGACCCTCGGAGGTGTTGTACAGATAGGTCAGAGTGGGGAAGTTGGTGAACTTCTGCTCGTTCTCGTCCCAGGTGTAGTACTTCTTCAGGATCTCGATGGCCTCAGCAACGTTGCTCTCATAAGCATCCTCTGCTACGTTGTAGTAGCCGGGATAGCTGCTGTCGTGGCCGGCGTTCTTATAGAACTCGCTGCCGTCGGGCTCAGTCATGCCCATTGCCACGAAGGAGGAGGCGGGAACCTGGCCGCCCTGGGCGATGTCGTTGACGATGTAGTTACGGTCAAACAGCAGCGCGATGGCGTAGCGGATCTCCTCACGAGCGGCTTCCTTCTCTTCCGCCGTCATGTTGGAGGTGTCCGTGGTGCCCTGGCTATCGCCGCCGTTCGTGCCGCCGCCGCAGGCGACCAGAGACAGGGCCATGACCAGTGCCAGGATCAGAGCTAAAAACTTTTTCATGGTGTCTTTCCTTTCACACAATTTATTTTTCAACATGCGCGTTGGCGCACATGGTGAACCAAAGGGGGATCAGTTGATCTCGTTGACCCGGTGGCAGGCCACGAAGTGCCCGCTGGATACCTCGTTGAAGGGAGGCATGGATTCGGCGCACGCCTCGGTGGCGTAGGCGCAGCGGGTACGGAAGGGGCAGCCGGAGGGCGCGTTGAGGGGGCTGGGGATATCGCCGTGCAGCACGATGCGCTGGTTGGCGCGGGCCACCTTGGGATCCGGCACCGGCACCGCGGACAGCAGGGACTTGGAATAGGGGTGCAGGGGACGCTCGTAGATCTCGGCGGCGTCGGCCAGCTCCACCATCTTGCCCAGATACATGACGGCGATGCGGTCAGAGATGTGGCGCACCACCAGCAGGTCGTGGGCGATGAACAGGTACGTCAGACCCAGCTTATCCTGCAGCTCATCGAACATGTTGATGACCTGTGCCTGGATGGACACGTCCAGCGCGGACACCGGCTCGTCGCAGACGATGAAGTCGGGGTTGACGGCCAGGGCGCGGGCGATGCCGATACGCTGACGCTGACCGCCGGAGAACTCGTGGGCATAGCGGGAGGCGTGCTCACTGTTCAGGCCCACATGATCCATCAGCTCCAGGATGCGCTCCATGCGCTCCTCCTTGGTCTTATAGAGCTTATGGACATCCAAGGGCTCACCGATGATGTCGGAGACGGTCATGCGGGGGTTCAGAGAGGAATAGGGATCCTGGAAGACCATGGTGGCCTTCTTGCGGAATTCCTTGATATCGGCGGGGGTCTCCAGCTTTTTGCCGTTATACCAGATCTCGCCGCCGGTGGGCTTATACAGGTGCAGCAGCGTGCGGCCCACGGTGGTCTTGCCGCAGCCGGACTCGCCTACCAGGCCCAGGGTCTCGCCCTTGTTGATGCTGAAGGATACGCCGTCCACCGCCTTGAGGGGCTTGGTCTTGAACATACCCATGTTGATGTCAAAGTACTCCTTTAAGTCCTTGACCTCGATCAACGGCTGATTTCTGTTCTCACTCACTGGACGTCACCGCCTTTCTCCGGTTCCGCCAGCAGTGTGACGGAGCCCTCATCCACGCCTTCCTTCACGTTCATCCAGCAGGAGGCGAAGTGCTCATCGTTGATGATCATCCGCTCGGGCCGCTGGCGGATGCACACCTTCATGGCCGCGTCGCACCGGGGCGCGAAGGGACAGCCGGCGGGCATGTTCAGCAGGTCGATGGGGGTGCCGGTGATGGGCTTGAGCCGCGTGCCGGCGGTGTGGGCCGTGGGGATGGAGCGCAGCAGGCCCTTGGTATACTCATGCTTGGGACTGTAGAAGATCTCGTCGGCGGAGCCCTGCTCGCAGATGGAGCCGGCGTACATGACGATGACCTCGTCGCACAGTTGGGCCACCACGCCGAGATCGTGGGTGATCATGATGATCGCCATCCCCAGTTCCTGCTGGAGGGATTTCATCAGCTCCAGAATCTGGGCCTGGATCGTGACGTCCAGCGCTGTCGTCGGTTCGTCGGCGATGAGAATATCAGGCTCGCAGGCCAGGGCCATGGCGATCATGACACGCTGGCGCATGCCGCCGGAAAACTCGTAGGGGTACTGCTTCATGCGCTTTTCCGGCTCGTTGACGTTGACCAGCCGCAGCATCTCCACGGCGCGGTCATAGGCCTGCTGCTTGTTGCGGTTGGTGTGCAGCAGGATGGCCTCCATCAACTGGCGGCCGATGGTATAGGTGGGGTTCAGGGAGGTCATGGGGTCCTGGAAAATGATACTGATCTTGTTGCCGCGGATGTCCTTCATGACCTTTTCGCCGGCGCCTACCAGCTCCTGGCCGTCAAACTTGATGGAACCGCCCACGATCTTACCGGTACCGGCCAGGATCTGCATGATGGAATAGGCGGTGACGGACTTGCCGGAGCCGGATTCACCCACGATGCCCAACACTCTGCCGCGCTCCAGGTTGAAGGACACGCCGTTGACGGCGCGGACCTCACCGGCGTCGGTAAAGAAGGAGGTACGCAGGTCTCTTACTTCCAATAATGCCATACTACTCTGCCCTCCTTAACTGTTCAGCTTGGGGTCAAACGCGTCGCGCAGGCCGTCGCCGAACAGGTTCAGCGACAGAACGATCAGCGAAATGACGATGGCGGGGATCACCAGGCGGTAGGGATAGGTGGTAATGCCGTTCAGGGCATCGGAGGCCAGAGAGCCCAGAGAGGGCATGGGGGCGTTGACGCCCAGGCCCAGGAAGGACAGGTAGCTCTCGGTAAAGATGGCGCTGGGGATCTGCAGAGCGGTGGAGATGATGACCACGCTGATGCAGTTGGGCAGCAGGTGCTTCATGATGATCCACTTGCCGCTGGCGCCGGTGGCGCGGGCCGCCAGCACATACTCCTGCTCACGCAGGGAGAGGATCTGGCCGCGGATCAGGCGGGCCATGGACACCCAGTACAGCAGGGCGAACACCACGAACAGGCTGATGATGTTGCTGCCGATCTTGGCCAGGGCCGTGCCCTCGATCACATCGCCCAGGGCCACCTTCAGCACGGCGGCCAGCAGGATGACCATCAGCATATCCGGCAGCGAGTAGATGATATCCACGATACGCATGATGATCAGGTCGACCTTTCCGCCGCAGTAGCCGGCGATGGAGCCGATGGTCACGCCGATGATCAGCACGATGATACTGGCGAAGAAGCCCACCGCCAGAGAGATACGGGTGCCGTACACCACGCGGATGAAGTAGTCACGTCCAGCGGAGTCGGTGCCGAACACATGGGGGAACACCTTTTCACCGGCGGCGATCTTCGCCTGCTCGGTGGCGCCGTACTCGAAGGGGCGCAGGTTGTTGTAGGAGGCGTCCACCTTCTTGCCGGGGGCAACGCCCAACTGGCGGCTGTAGGAATACGGCCAGACGGCGGGCAGGATCAGCGAGGACAGTGTGATGATCAGCACCACGATCAGGGAAATGGTGGCCACCTTGTTCTTCAGCAGGCGCTTGCAGCCATCCTTGAAGAAGGTGGAGGAGGGGCGCATCTGCACCATGTACGCCTTATCCTCGGCACTGGCCGGCATAAAGGCGTCCAAATCCACATGCAGACTGAACGGTTTTTTCAACATATCTCTTCTCCCCTCCCTTATTCCAGCGTGATGCGCGGGTCGACAGCCTTATACAGGATGTCGCTGACCAGGTTCATAATGACGATCAGCGCCGCCAACACGATGGTGGTGCCCATGATCAGCGGATAGTCACGGTTGGTGATGCTGTTGACGAACGCGCGGCCGATGCCGGGCACGGCGAAGATCTGCTCCACCACCAGAGAGCCGGTGACGATATAGGCCAGCATGGGGCCAAAGTAGGTGATCACGGGGATCAGCGCGTTTTTCAGGGCGTGGCCGAAAATGATGTGGCTGCCGGAGACGCCCTTGGCCTTTGCGGTACGGATGTAATCCTGGCCCAGGACGTCCAGCATGGACGAGCGGGTCAGTCGCGTGGTATGTGCCAGCGGGTACAGGGCCAGCGTGATGATGGGCAATACAAGTCCGCCTGCCGCCTCGCCGTTGGCTGGGAACAAGGCCAGCTTCACCGAGAACAGCACCAGCAGCAGTGAGCCCATGATGAACGAGGGCATGGAGATGAATGCCGTGGTGATCACCATGATGGCCTTATCGATGAATTTGTTGCGCCGCAGCGCCGCGACGGAGCCCAGCACCACGCCGATGCCCAGCGCGGAGAAGGCGGCGATGACGCCCAGCTTGGCCGAGACCTTCATGCCGTCGCTGATGATGTCGATGACCTGGCGGCCGCGCTGCTTCAGGGACGGGCCGAAGTCCAGCTTCGTCACAATATCCTTCAGGTAGGTAAAGTACTGGGTCATGACCGGCTTATCCAGGCCGTACTTGGCTTCCAGCGCTGCCTGCGCGGCCTCGGAGATCGCTTTTTCGCCCAGGAACGGGCCGCCGGGCACGATACGGGTGACGAAGAACGTCACCGTCACGACCACCCAGACCGTCACGATCGCCAGTCCGATGCGCTTGAGAATGTAAAGCAATGTCTTTGAATTCATTCCTACATCTTCCTATCGTTCTTATTTTCGTGAGCATCCGCTTTCGTTCCTTTTTCAGGAACGAAAAGGGAGTACTCCCTTTTGACCGCGGTATCTCCCTCTGTGGCCGCGGCCCGCTTTTGATGTGACTTGTCTTTCGATTATATCAGACTTTCCTCCGATGTTCAAGGAAAAAATCTGATTTTGCCGCCTCCCTTCCGCTTTTTTGACCAAAATGTAGTGGTCAAAGGCTCTTTCTTTTCTTACTTTTTGCACAACATGTCTATTGACATGGAATTTTCTCGAAAATTTTGTCCTTTTCTGGTGGACATATATCTTTTGGCAGATCACCGCTGTGGTTTCGTAAAGTGAAACTCCCCGTTTCGCCTCATTGTATTTTTCTGTTTTTCGTGCTACACTGTCACTATACCATACCGACCCTGTCAAAAGGAGGCTTCTTATGGCTGACAGAAGCGGAAAGGCGCTGCCGATACAGGCGCTGTACTGCTCGCAGGCGGATTACAGTCAGATCTGCCGGGTGGCGGTGGAGACCATCGACACACCGGCCACCCCCATGATCCACCAGATGTCCCGGTTCTGGCTGTTTACCGGCGGACGCGGCACCGTGGTGCTGCAGGACCGGCAGTATGAGGTGGGGCCGGGTTCGCTGGTGTCGGTGCTGCCGTGGCAGATCTCCGACGTACCGGCGGTGGAGGAGCCGCTGCAGTACTATCTGCTGACGTACTATTTTGATAATGTGAACATGGCGGTAAAGGCCCTGGGCCAGGCGGGCCGCACGCCGCTGCGATTGATGGAGGACATGGCCGCCGCCCCGGTGGTGCAGTGTACGCCCCGTGAGACGGAGGAGCTGCGGCAGCTTCTGGAGCGGCTGCGGCAGGAGACCGACCGTCCGGAGGGCGATCCCCTGGGAGAGCTGTACGTCGCCAACAAGCTGGCGGAGGTGGTGATCACCTTCCTGCGGCTGGGGCAGAAGCGGGGAAAACCGGCCCAGCGGGCCATCGAGAAGAGCGATATCCTCCACTATATGTACACCCATCTGGGGGAGAAGCTGACGCTGGCCCAACTGAGCCGCCAGTTTTTCCTCAGCGAGTCCGCCATCAGCGCCTACATCACCCAGACCACGGGGCTGTCCTTCTTCGACCTGCTGGGGGAGATGCGCATCGGCAAATCCATCAGCTTCCTGCTGTATACCGACCTGACCATGGAGCAGTTGGCGGAGATCCTGGGCTTTGTGGACAGCTCCCATATCAGCAAGGTGTTCTCCGCCCGGCTGGGCATGAAGGCCAGCCAGTTCCGGGAGGTGTATCGCCGGGTAGGCGGTCTGTGCGGCATCCAGGACGATCCCACCGCCTATGAGGTGGTGTCGTACCTGTATCACAACTACACCCGCGACCTGCTGCCCCAGCATACGGCGGCCCGGTTCGGCCTGTCGGTGAAGGAGCTGAACACCCTGCTTCTGTATCAGGTGGAGAAGGATTTTACCGATTTTCTCAACTTCCTGCGGATCAATCGGGCGTGTACGCTGCTGAAGACCACGGACAAGAGCGTTACCGACATTGCCTTCGAGGTGGGGTACAACACCGTCAAGACCTTCAGCCGCAATTTCCTCAAGTTCCGGGGGATGTCCCCCGGCGCCTTCCGGCAGGAGGTAGCCCTGCAGGAAAACGCTTTATAAATAGGTATAAAAGAATTGGGGCGCACTGCGTCCCAATTCTTTTCTGTCATTGCGGATAAACACCCAGGTCACGGGCGACCTTGGTGATGAAATCCTGTACGTTGGTGACCATGGTGGTGGCGCTGAGGCTGCCGCGGTCCAGCAGCTTGTTGACCACGAACTCGTCGGCGTCCACGGCGTAGAGGTAAACAGGGCGCACCGAGCCGTCCGGCATCACGCGGAAGGAGGGCGTCATGTTGCCGGCGGCGATGGTATGCAGCATTGTGGCCAGGCAGATCACCGTGGTGGCACCCCGCACCAGCTCACGCATGGCGGAAGCACCCTGGTACACGTCGGCGTACACCTCGGGCAGAGGGCCGTCATCACGGATGGAGCCGGTCAGCACAAAGGGGACGTTGTGCCTGACGCAGCCGTACATAATGCCGTTGTCGATGTGGTGATCTGCGATAAACTGCGGGATGGAGCCGCTGCGGCGCACCTTGTTCAGCACGTCCAGATGGTGGTAGTGGCCGTTGGGCTGGCTGCGCTGGGTATAGATATCCTGGCCCAGGGCCGTGTGGAGATAGGCGGCCTCCAGATCATGGGTGCCCAGGGCGTTGCCCGCCAGCAGGCCGTGACAGTAGCCGTTGGCGATTATGGCCTCCATGGCGGCGCGGGCCCCGGCGTCAAAGGCGAAGGCCGGGCCCATGACCCAGATAATGCGGCCATGCTCCCGCTCGTGGCGCAGCAGCGCCGCCAGATCGTCGTAGTCCTTGGCATAGGAGGTCTCGCGGCTGCGGCCCTGGCGGAACACGAACTGATCATCGTTGGTGCTCTCCTCCGTCACAAAGCCGGTGCTGTGCAGATAGATACCCTCCTCGCCCCGCTCGGTACGGCCCAGCAGCACCCGGTCGCCCGCCCTGACGTTGCGGGCCTCCACGGTGTCCAGGCGGCCGTCGGGACGCAGGACGATACAGGCGTCCATGCGGCTCTCCTCCGCCAGACGCCACTGGCCGTCGATCTTGCAGTACTCCGGGTACATGGAGGTGCTGTGGAAATCGTCGGGTACCACGCCGTCACGCTCCGCCGCCTGCCACCGGGCATCCGGCGCGGCGGTAAAGCGGGGCTGGGTAAAATCGGGATGATGATATTCCGGTAACGTAAAAGCCATAGGTTCTCCTCTCTCCTCCTGAACGCTCAGTCAACGGCGGCCCGGCGCAGGGGCATGCTCATGCAGCGGGGCCCGCCCCGTCCCCGGGACAGCTCAGAGCTGGGCATCTCGAACACTTCGATGCCGTTGTCCCGGAAAATGGCGTTGGTCACATAGTTGCGGTCGTACACCACCACCTTGCCGGGGGCGATGCACAGGGTGTTGGAGCCGTCGTTCCACTGCTCCCGCTCGGAGGCCACGCGGTCGCCGCCGCCGCAGCGGATCAGCTTCACATGGGACAGCGCCAGCGCGTCGGACAGAATATCCTCCAGCGTGCCGCCGCGTTCCTCCACCTGAAGGCGCGCCCCCTGGTCGGGGGTGATGCGGTAGACCCGCAGGCTCTCCAGGATCTCCGGATGGACGGTGAACACGTCACGGTCCACCTGGGTCAGCACCGTGTCCAGATGCATGAAGGCCCGCAGATCGGGGATATCCAGCGCCAGGATGGTGCGGATCTGCGCCGTCTCATCCCGGAAGATGTTGCGGGCCAGCACCTCGATGGCCTCCGGCGTGGTGCGCTGGGACATGCCCACCGCCAGCACCCGGGGCGAGAGATTCAGCACGTCGCCGCCCTCGATGCTGAAGGGATCCTCCCGGCGGTAGTAAAAGGGCACCTGGCCCGCGTAGTCGGGGTGGTATTTCAGGATATACTGGCCGTAGATGGTCTCACGGCGCCGTGTGGGGGAATACATGGCGTTGAGGCTGACGCCATGGCCGATGCAGGCAAAGGGATCCCGCGTGAAATAGAGGTTGGGGATAGGGTCCAGCACGAACCGGTGGCTGCCCCGGGTCAGGGACACCAGCGCACCCCGCTGGCCCTCCGGCAAAAATTCCTCCACACTGACGCCGGTCATGGTGCGGCGCACCAGCTCCCGATCATCCAGCGCCGTCAGATACTCGTAAAGCGCGGGCTGATAGTGGCGGGCGATGCGGCCGCCCTCGTCAATAAACTGGCGGATGAAGCGGCGGCGCACCTGGGCATCCACCGCCAGGGTCTGGGCCATCAGCTCCTCCAGATACAGCACCTCCGTGCCGTTTTGCCGCAGCAGCGCGGCAAAGGCGTCATGCTCCTGCTGTGCCGCCTTCAGATAGGGGATGTCGTCAAACAGCAGCCGTTCCAGCTCACCGGGAACCAACTGCTCCAGCTCCGCGCCGGGCCGGTGCAGCAGCACCTGCTCCAGCGCGCCGATCTCGCTTCTGACTTGGATGGGCATGGCGACCTCCTTGTTTTATATTACTATTCTATTGTACCGTCTTTCCCGGAGAAATATGGGACATCCGGCGGCTTTTCTGTGGTATTTTAACAGGGAAAAAGAGGAGGGGCCCACGGCGTATGCCGTGGGCCCCTCCTCTTTTTCCGTTTTATTCCCGTGCCGCGGCCCGCGCTGTCAGCATGGGCAGCGCCCGCTCGAACTCCACGCCGTACCATGCCGCCTGTGGGTCGGTGCGGGTCACCTCGATACAGCGGAGGGTGAAATCCACCGCCAGGTGGAAGGCCTCCTTCAGGCTCAGACCCCGCATGATGCCGCCCACCGCCGTGGCGGAGAAGATGTCGCCGGTGCCGTGATAGGCGTGAGGCTCCCGGCGGTTGAAGTAGTGGTCGTATGCCCCGGTGGCACTGTCGTAGGACATGAAGCCGATGGTATCCGGCTCCAGTGAAACGCCGGTCAGCACCACCTTTTCCGCGCCCAGCGCCGCCACGCCCTGCAAAAGCGCCCGGACATAGTCCTCGTCATAGGTCTCCCGGTAGGGCAGGCCGGTCATGAGACTGGCCTCGGTGATATTGGGGACGGTGATCTGCGCCCTGGACACCACCTGCGCCATCAGCGCCGGGAACTCCGGGCCGAAGCCCGCGTACAGCTTCCCGTGGTCGGCCATGGCGGGGTCCACGAACAGCAGGGTGTCCTCCTCCCGCAGCAGCTCCAGCAGTTCCAGCACTACTGCCACCTGCCGGTCAGAGGCCAGATAGCCGGTATACAGGGCATCGAAATGCACCCCCTGGGCCTTCCAGTGGCGGGCAATGGGCAGAAGCTGATCCGTCAGGTCGGTGCAGATGAAATCCGGAAAGCTGGTATGGGTACTCAGCACGGCGGTGGGCAATATGGCGCACTCCACCCCCATGGCGGAGACCACCGGCAGCGCCACCGTCTGGGAGCAGCGGCCCAGGCAGGACACGTCCTGAATACTGGCAATGCGTTTCATGGGAAAGCCCTCGTTTCTTCCTAAGTACACTAATATTTTATTATACCACATTTTGGATATCATCGTATGTCCAGTTCTGGCGTGGGTAATGATACCAGATGTGTACAACTTTCTCTTGTGCCCCGCCGCGGGATATGGTATAGTAGGGGAAGAATACGCGGGTATGATGAAATTGGTAGACATGCGAGATTTAGGTTCTCGTGCAGCGATGCGTTGGGGTTCGAGTCCCCATACCCGCACCATCAAGAAAGCTGCCGCGGCACAAAACCGCGGCAGCTTTCTTTTTTGGTCAGCTTCCCTTTTTCACCATCATTTTCACGCCGAAGAACAGGATCAGCAGCCCCACCAGAATGTTCAGCGCCATGGACACCCCGTCCGGCAGAAAACTGCTGAGAACAGTGCCCAATCCCGCGATCGCCGACAGGAAAAACAGCGTTGCGGAGACCAGTCCCAGCGAAAACACCGTCAGTTCTTTCCTCTTCAGGTCGTCCTCCACAATTTTAGCGGTCAGCACGCTGCCCCAGAATACGATGGTAATGGGGTTGGACAGGGTCAGCAGCAGGCCCTGCAAAAACACACTGGCAGAATCCACCTGCAGATCGGCGCCGGGGATCAGGCTGATGCCGAAGGCTCCCAACAGCGTATTCAGGCCGAACAGGAGCAAGACACCGCCGCCGATGTATCGGA
The DNA here is from genome assembly GCA_934635545.1 of uncultured Oscillospiraceae bacterium. GTDB lineage: Bacteria > Bacillota > Clostridia > Oscillospirales > Oscillospiraceae > Vescimonas. The sequence continues at coordinate 25,669 of CAKTZN010000001.1, forward strand.
AAGCCTTTTTAACCGACGGCTTTTCCAGCAGCTTGCTGGCGCCCAACGCCGCCAACACAATATAAAATCCATCCACCAGCGTGATGGACAGCACCAGCGATAGAGCCACCCAAAAGCCGGCATTTTTGGCTGTGTTGAACACCATCAGGCACATGGGCCCCACCGCCAACTGCAAAAGCATACCGAACCGCAGGCCCTCCAAATATCGCTTGCCTGCCACAACACCACCCTCTTTATCGACCATATGTAAGCATTATGGCATATCGCGCCCCCACTGTCAACACCGGTTTGCTGAGGGCCTCGACCGGCAGTGCGCAAAATCGCACAATTTTTACTTGGAAGCAGCCGCAATACATGGTAAAATGGTATAAATTTAAGAGAGGAGCATCATCATGAACGACCACATCCTGACGCTGGCGCGGGAGTACGCGCCCTGTTACCTCTATGAATACGATGTCATACGGCGGCAGGTGGAGACGCTGCGCCAGACCTTCCCCCGGTACGACCTGCTGTACTCCATCAAGGCCAATCCCTTCCCGCCGGTGGTGCGGGCGCTGGCCGGTCTCGGCCTGGGTTCCGACGCCGCCTCCGCGCCGGAGGTGCTGCTGAGCCGGAAGTGCGGCATGGCAAAGGCTGACATCTTCTTCTCCGCCGCCGGAAAGTCCGATGCGGCGCTGGAGGCTGCCTGGGACGAGGGCGAGATCATCGCCGACTCCCTGGGCGAGGTGGCCCGCATCGGCGCGCTGTGCCAGAAAAAGGGCCAGCGCCGGGCCATCGGCGTGCGGATGAACCCCGGCTTCGGCATGGGCGGCGCAGCGGGCGGCCCCAGTAAGTTCGGCATCAACGAGGAGGATCTGCCGCAACTGAAGGCGCTGCTGGATACCCTGCCGGTGACGGTGGAAGGCATCCACGTCCACCTGAAGTCCCAGAATCTGGACGCCGACGTGCTGGGCGGCTGCTATCGGGACAGTTGGGCCCTGGCCAAGCGGGTGCGGGACGCACTGGGGTGCGGGATGCGGTATGTCAACTTCGGCAGCGGCGTGGGCGTGGCCTATGACGAGGCCTTTGAGCAGCCCATGGCGCTGGCGCGGCTGCGGACATACACCGACGCCATCGCCGCCGACAACGACGCCACGCTGAAAGCCCGGCTGATGATCGAGACGGGCCGCTTCCCCACGGCGCAGGCGGGCACCTACTGGCTGCGGGTGGTGGACAAGAAGTTCTCCCGGGGCAAGACCTACGTCATTGTGGAGAACTGCATGAACGGACTGCAGAAGCCCGCGCTGGCGGCCATGCTGCGCCATGAGCTGGGCGGCAAGGCCCCCATCCCCTATGAGCCGCTGTTCACATCGGAATGGGCCTTCCCCATCATCGCCCACGGTGATGAGAGCCGCGCGGAGACGGTGGATCTGGTGGGCAACCTGTGCTGCGCCGCCGACATACTGGCGGAGAACTTTACCGGCCCGGCGCTGGACATCGGCGACCTGATCGAGGTGCGCAACGCCGGAGCCTATGCCTGTACGCTGACAGCCCAGCGGTTTTCCAGTCACATCCCGCCCCAGGAGATGCTGGTCTACGGCGACGGCCGGGTGGAAACAGAATAATAAAAAAGCGGGATGCGCAGCATCCCGCTTTTTTATTATTCTTCCGGCCACGCCGGGTAATCCTTTTGAATATACCGGCAGACCTCCTGACGGTCGATGCCCAGCACCGCCGCCAGCTCGCCGTAGAGCTGCTCCTCCGCCCGGCGGAGATACCGCTCGTCCAGTTGGCTGACCTTGCGGCCACGGCGCAGGGCGTCGCGGCGGCGACGGCAGGTATACTTGATCATCGCGGCCATGCGGCGGCAGTCGTAGGAGGTCACCACCGCGTGATAGTGATCCTTGATGGCCCGCTGGCTCATGCTCTCCGGCTCCTCCGCCGGAAGCGCCGGCAGGCTTGCCAGGAAATCCGCGACCTCCGCCTCCGTCATGATGGGCCGCATCAGCACACGGGTGTCCACCGGGGTCATCACCTGGCCGGTGCGGTACATGGGCGACAGGGTGTAATACTCCTTCGTCTTGTCATAGCCCGAGGTGTCGGGCGTGCCCACGCTGTCTACCCGGCAGACGCCCTCGCCGCCATAAATGACCAGATCTCCTGCTGAAAACATGACTGCTCCTCTCTCCGTATGATCCATCCTTCAGACAAAACACCAAAAAAAGCACGGCCCGACGGCCATGCACCTCATGCGTCTTACATTTATTGGTAATAGTATAGCATATTTTGAAGAAAAATGTAAGAGGAAAATCAAATTTTGTTGAAAAAAGCAGCCCCTGTCCCATGACAGAGGCTGCTTTTTCATCATTTTAACCGGTTATTTGAACAACCACCGGCAGATCAGGATCACCACGCAGGCGCCGCCCACGCCGATGAGGAAGGAGCCCAGCGAGTTGCGGGCCACCAGACTGATGGCGCCCGCCAGCCAGTTGCCTACGCCGCTGCCCACGATGCCCAGAATGATGTTGCGCAGGATACCGCCCTTGCTGCCCATCAGCTTGCCGGCCAGCCAGCCGATGACGCCGCCCACGATAATAGACCAGATCATATATGTAGTTCTCCTTTGCTTTTTCTTGTTACTTGCCGCTGGCGCGATCCTGCTGGATCAGCAGCTTCAGCGCCTCGACGCCCACGGTCACGGCGGAGGTGGTGTCCTCGTTCATGTCCTGATCCAGGCCCGCGGCCTCCCGCTCCTGGTTCCAGATCACATGGAAGCAGCTACCGCAGCGGCAGCCCAGCGCGCTGGCCACCACGAACAGGGCGGCGCTCTCCATCTCGCTGGCCTTGACACCCAGGCGCTTCCACGCCTCCCACTTGTTCAGCAGCTCATAGGATACGGGCATACGCGCCGGGGAGTGCTGGCCATAGAAGGAGTCCTTGCACTGCACTACGCCCACCTGGGTACGCTTGCCCAGGGCCTGCGCCGCCTGCACCAGGGCGGTGGTCACCTGGAAATCCGCCACGGCGGGGAACTCGATGGGGGCGTACTCCTGGCTGGTATGCTCGAACCGGATGGCGCCGGTGGCGATGACCACATCGCCGCTGCGGACGTCCAGGTCGATGCCGCCGCAGGTGCCCACGCGGATGAAGGTATCCGCGCCGATATTGTGCAGCTCCTCCATAGCGATGGAGGCCGACGGCCCGCCGATGCCGGTGGAGCACACGGAGACCTTCTCCCCCAGCAGCGTGCCGGTATAGATGGTATATTCCCGGTTCTGGGAGATAAAATGGGCATCGTCAAACAGCGCGGCGATCTTCTCGCACCGGCCGGGATCGCCGGGCAGGATCACATAGCGGCCCACGTCGCCCTCTACACAGCGGATGTGAAACTGCTTTTCCAGTTTTTGCATAACGCACCTCCAAGCGATAACAAATCGTTGTAAACGCATTTGATATTACAAATTGTATTGGTTTCAAATAATGTGGAATATTATTTTACCACAGCTTGTGGAAAAATGCAACGCTGGGAGAAGTTGCAGGCAGTAGTTTCGCCGGAAAGCGACCATACTACCATCGAATGACAAGAGCAGACACGGTTTTGACGGCCAGAAATGCGCCCATACTGCAAGGCACCTGCCAGCGATGGATTTTCGAGTGATTTTTGTTTTTTGAGACGCAGGCGGGCTGGCGCCCGCCAAGGCGAAAAGGGCAAAAAGCACCGGAAAGACACGCTGTCAGGCGTGTTTGCCCTTGTCATTCGATGGTAGACACGGCACAATGACGCAAGCGTGTGTCGAAAGCTTGATGAAAAAAGGAGGATGGGAGCATGGCAAACAAAGCGACGGCCCTGCTGATGGCGATGCTGCTGGCGCTGGCCCTGGCGGGCTGCGGCGAAAACAAAGCAAACACCAATCGCCCCGGCAGCGGCAGCAACAACACCACCAACAACGACACCGCCAACAATAACGGCGGCACGGTGGACGACGGTGTCACCGACAGCAACGGCGCGGCGGATAACGGCACCAGCCGCAGCGGCGGCGCCCGGTACCGTGACAACGGCAACGACAAGGCCTTCAACGACAACCACGGCAGCACCTTCGGCGGCGTCGGCGAGGAGCTGAAAAGGGATGCCCAGCAGTTTCCGCCCACGGTGTATGACACCATGACCGGGAACCGGGGCGCCAGCGGCACCGCCACCTGGCGGCAGATGCTGGAAAACGGCTTCGTCCATGACACGGACGGCTTTTTGCTGGACGGCGAAAATACCTGCTGGTCATAAGAGATCGGGCGGAGGCCACCGGACGCCTCCGCCCCTTTGCCGTTCTGCCCGCGGCAGCAGCGGCATATGCTGGCACGAGGTGATACGTATGCAGATCCATGTGGTGCGCACCGGAGAGACGCTCTACGGCATTGCGCGGCAATACGGCGTCAGCGTGACGCTGCTGGGGCGGCTGAATCAGGTGCCGGTGGGCGGCGCGCTGGCGGTGGGCCAGACGCTAGTGATCTATGAACCAGATCGGGTGCATGTGGTGCGCCCCGGCGAAACGCTGGCGGGCATCGCCCGCCGGGAGGGCGTGACGGTGCTGTCCCTGTATCAGAACAACTACTTTCTGGGCGGACAGCCCAGCATCCTGCCGGACGAGGAGCTGATCATCGCCCTGAAGGGAGAGCGATCCGGCACGCTGGCGGTCAACGGCTATGCCTACCCCTTTATTCCCCGGACGCTGCTGCACGCGGTGCTGCCCTATATGACATACCTGACGCCCTTTACTTACGGCATCACGGCGGAGGGCGGACTGGTGATCCCCGACGACGCGTGGCTGGTGGCCGCGGCGGCGGAATACCAGGCTCAGCCGTGGATGCACCTGTCCACCCTGACGGAGGCGGGCAGCTTTGACAGCCGCCTGGGCGGCGCGCTGCTGGAAAACGAAGCGGCGCAGGCCCGGCTGATCGACGCCATTGTGGCCAACATGACCGCCAAGGGCTACCGGGGACTGGACGTGGATTTCGAGTATCTGGAGGGCCGTCAGGCGGCGGCCTACGCCGCGTTTATCGAGGCGCTGCGGCAGCGGCTGGCGCCCCTGGGCTGGCCGGTGACGGTGGCGCTGGCACCCAAATCCAGCGCCGGACAGAAGGGCCTGCTCTATGAGGGCCACGACTACGCCGCGCTGGGCCGGGCGGCTGACAGCGTGCTGCTGATGACCTACGAGTGGGGCTATACCGCCGGGCCGCCTATGGCGGTGGCGCCCCTGCCCCAGGTGCGGCGGGTGCTGGACTACGCCCTGACGGAGATCCCGCCGGAGAAGATCTTCCTGGGGGTACCCACCTATGGCTACGACTGGCCGCTGCCCTTCCGGCAGGGCATCACCCGGGCGCCCTCCCTGTCGCCCCAGCAGGCGCTGGCCCTGGCACGGCGGTACGGCGCGGAGATCCAATACGACGAGACGGCCCAGTCCCCGTGGTTCCGTTACACGGCGGAAAACGGCACCGTCCACGAGGTGTGGTTCGAGGACGCCCGCTCCAGCCTTGCCAAATTCCGCCTGGCGGTGGACAACAGCCTGCAGGGGGTGGGCCTGTGGAGCCTGATGCGGGACGCGCCCCAGACGTATCTGGTGCTGCACGGCGCTTTCGGGATCGAAAAGGTGGAATGACGCAAAAAAGCAGAGGCCGCAAGCAGCCTCTGCTTTTTTATGAAAGGAGAGAGAGAATAACAATGTGAAAAACGATACTTTCTTTGTCTGATGCTACTATACAACGGCAAGGGGCGGAAGTCAACGAGTATGACAAAGAATTCACAAATTGTTCACAGGGCCTTGGGATACTTCCTCTTGACGATTAAAAATGGTTGTGGTAGTATTTAGCGTGCTAATTTTTAGCATGCTAAATATTTAAAATCATATTCGTAAAGGAGGGATCGCCATGGGATGCCGGGATATTCACGAGGCTACGCAGATCGGCATGCTGATGGGCTATTGCGACCACCAGATGCACCGGCTGATGACCAAAATGCTGCGGCAGTACGACGTCTCCCCCATGCAGTGTCGGACGCTGACCTTTTTGCAGGAGGCCGAGGGCGAGGTGAACCAGCGGATGCTGGAGGAACACCTGATGGTAAAGCCCTCCACCGCCAGCGGCATCGTGGGACGGCTGGAGGAGAAGGGGCTGGTGCGCCGCCAGACCAGCCGCAGCGACGGACGCTGCCGCATCCTGGCCCTGACCGACGCGGGACGGCAGTTCTATGCTCAGTTCTGCGCCATTGCCGACCAGGTGAACGCCCAGGCGGGACAGGGCTTTTCCGACGAGGAGAAGGCCGTGCTGCGCCGGCTGCTGCTGCGGGTGGCGGATAATCTCAGCGAGACACAGGAGGACACAGAATGAAAACATTTTTCCCCTTTACCAAGGGCTATCGTCAATGGATACTGCTGGGCGTGATCTGCTCCATCGCCGAGGCGGTGCTGGAGCTGGAGCTGCCCCAGGTCATGAGTGACATCGTAGACGTGGGCATCGCCAGCGGCGACCGGCACTATATCATGATGATGGGCCTGAAGATGCTGGTGCTGGCGCTGTTGGCGCTGTTGGGCGGCGTGGGCGCGGCGGTGTTCGCCGCCAAGGCGTCCATGGGCTTCGGCGCCCAGGTGCGCCAGGCGGAGTATGAGCAGGTACAGCGCTTCTCCTTCGCCAATATCGAGCATTTCTCCACCGCCAGCCTCATCACCCGGCTGACCAACGACGTGTCGTCGGTGCAGATGACGCTGTTCATGGGCATGCGCATGTGCATCCGCGCCCCGGTGATGCTGATCACCGCCGTTATCAAGGCCATGGAGATCAGCCTTGACCTGAGTCAGGTCTTTCTGGTGGTGGTGCCCCTGCTGGTGATCACGGTGGTGATCGTCATCCGCTATGTGGGCCCCTTCTTCACCGCGCTGCAAAGCGCCACCGACGACGTAAATCTGGTGGTGCAGGAGAATCTGAACGCCGTGCGGGTGGTGAAGTCCTTCGTCCGCGAGGACGAGGAGACCGAGAAGTTCCGCCGCCGCAACGACAAGCTGCGGGATACCGCTGAGCGTGCCTTCGGCTTTGTGGTGATGTTCATGCCCATCATGATCCTGCTGATGGGCGGCACCATCGTGTCGGTCATGTGGCTGGGCGGCCACGACGTGGCGGAGGGCACCCTCCTGTCCGGCGACCTGATGGCCTTCTTCACCTATTCCAGCGAGATCCTGATGTCCCTGATGATGGTGTCCATGGTGCTGATGATCCTGACCCGCGCCATCGCCTGCGGCAAGCGTATCAAGGAGGTGCTGGAGGAGCAGCCGGAGATCACCGACGACCGGGCCGACAGCAGCCTGACCGTGGAAAACGGCGACATCCGCTTTGAGCATGTTTTCTTCAAGTACCATCCCACGGCGGAGGCCTGGAACCTGAATGACATCGACCTGCACATCGAAAGCGGCATGACGGTGGGCATCCTGGGCGGCACCGGCAGCGCCAAGTCCACGCTGGTCAGCATGATCCCCCGCCTGTACGAGGTCAACGAGGGCGCCGTCTATGTAGGCGGCCACAACGTAAAGGACTACACCATGGAGGCGCTGCGCGACGGCTGCGCCATGGTGCTGCAGAAGAACACCCTGTTCTCCGGCACCATCCGGGAGAACCTGCGGTGGGGCCGGGCCGACGCCACCGACCAGGAGATCGCCGACGCCTGCCGCATGGCCTGCGCCGACGAGTTTATCGAGAAAATGCCCGATGGCTACGACACCCATATCGAGCAGGGCGGCACCAATGTGTCCGGCGGCCAGAAGCAGCGCCTGTGCATCGCACGGGCCATCCTGCGGCGGCCCAGGGTGCTGATCATGGACGACAGCACCTCCGCCGTGGATACCGCCACCGACGCGAAGATCCGCGCCGCCCTGAAGGATGCCCTGCCCGGCACCACCAAGCTGATCATCGCCCAGCGCGTCACCTCCGTGATGGACGCGGACATGATCCTGGTGCTGGACGACGGCCGCATCGTGGGCCAGGGCACCCACGCGCAGTTGATGGAAAGCTGCGATATCTACCGCGAGGTCTATGAATCCCAGCAGGAAGGAGTGAGCATCGATGGCTGACAACAAAACGAGAGCACCCCGGGGCGGCGGACACGGTCACGGCCCCAACGGGCACGGCTTCCAGCGGCCCAAGGACATGAAGGGCACCTTCCGGAAGCTGATGGCCTATGTGGGCAGATACAAGGCGTCGCTGGTGCTGGTGGCTGTCTGCCTGATCGTCAGCTCCGCCGCCAGCGTGGCTTCCAGCTATATGCTCAAGCCCCTTCTGAACAACTATATCCTTCCCGGCGACTTCCCCGGCCTTCTGAAGATGCTGGTGGTGCTGGCGGCACTGTTCGCCCTCAGCGCCGGATGCTCCTACGCCTACGCCCGCATCATGGTGCATGTGGCCCAGCGGACGGTGGCCGCCATCCGGCAGGATCTGTTTGACCGGCTGCAGGCCCTGCCCATCCGCTACTATGACCAGCACCAGTCCGGCGATCTCATGAGCCGCTTCACCAACGACATCGACACCGTGTCGGAGATGCTCAACAGCAGCTTCGCCAGCATCATCTCCAACGTGCTGACCTTTGTGGGCACGGTGCTGATGATGATCGTGCTGAACCCATGGCTGACGCTGATCACCTTCGGCTTCCTTGCCCTGATGGGCGGCGTGGTGAAGGTCATCGGCGGCCGCAGCCGTGTGAACTTTCAGCGGCAGCAGGCGGCGCTGGGCGCGGTGAACGGCTATATCGAGGAGATGATCGAAGGCCAGAAGGTCATCAAGGTCTTCAACCACGAGAAGCAGGCCATCGACCGGTTTACCGGTCTCAACGACGAGTACCGCCAGGCCGCCACGGCGGCACAGGCCTATGCCGGTATGATGATGCCCGCCATGGGCAACCTCAGCAAGATCAACTACGCCGTCACCTGCTGCGTGGGTGGCCTGCTGGCCATCGGCGGCATGTTCGACGTGGGCTCCCTGGGCGCGTACCTGCTGTATGTCAAGCAGGTGAGCCAGCCCATCGGCCAGATCAGCCAGCAGGTGAACACGCTGTTGGCCGCAGCGGCAGGCGCCGAGCGCATCTTCGCCGTCATGGACGCCCAGCCGGAGACCGACGAGGGCAAGACCGTCATCGTCCGGGTGGAAAAGGACGGCGACACCCTGACCGAGACCGCTCAGCGCACCGGCCGCTGGGCCTGGAAGAAGCCCGACGGCACGCTGGTGGAGCTGAAGGGCGACGTGCGGTTCGACCATGTGACCTTCTCCTATGACGGGGAAAAGACGGTGCTGCACGATGTGTCCCTGTTCGCCAAGCCGGGCCAGAAGATCGCCTTCGTGGGCTCTACCGGCGCGGGCAAGACCACCATCACCAACCTGATCAACCGGTTTTACGACATTCAGGAGGGTACCATCACCTACGACGGCATCGACGTGAAGGACATCGCCAAGGACTCCCTCCGCCGCTCCCTGGGCATGGTGCTGCAGGACACCCACCTGTTTACCGGCACCATCGCCGACAACATCCGCTACGGCAAGCTGGACGCCACCGACGAGGAGATCCGTGCCGCCGCCAGACTTGCCAACGCCGACGGCTTCATCCGTCACCTGCCCCAGGGCTACGACACCGTCATCACCGGCGACGGCGCGGGCCTGAGCCAGGGTGAACGCCAGTTGCTGGCCATCGCCCGGGCCGCCGTGTCCGATCCCCCGGTGCTGATCCTGGACGAGGCCACCAGCTCCATCGACACCCGCACCGAGACGCTGATCGAGCGGGGCATGGACTCCCTGATGGAGGGCCGGACGGTGTTCGTCATCGCCCACCGCCTGTCCACCGTCCGCAACGCCCAAGCCATCCTGGTGCTGGAGAACGGGCAGATCATCGAGCGGGGCGACCACGCCCAGCTTCTGGAAGAGAAGGGCCGGTACTATCAGCTCTATACCGGCCAGGCAAAATTGAGTTAAAAAGGAGAGACGATCATGACAGAGAAGGAGCTTTGCCAGAAGGCCATCGACATGCTGGATATGGCGTATATCCCCTATTCCCACTTCCCTGTGGGCGCGGCGCTGGAGTGCAGCGACGGCACGGTCTATACCGGCTGCAACATCGAAAACGCCGCCTACGGCGCCACCATCTGCGCCGAGCGCACCGCCATCTTCAAGGCCGTCAGCGAGGGGCACCGGGACTTCGTCCGCATCGCCATCGCCGGCCGCAGCGACGACTACTGCGTGCCCTGCGGCACCTGCCGCCAGGTGATGATGGAGTTCGCCCCGAATATGGAGGTCATCTGCATCAACAAGGCGGGCGACGCGAAGAAATTCGCCCTGAAGGAACTGCTGCCTTATGGATTTGACCAAACCTGGTTATAATTTTTAGTGCGTTTTCCACAACTTTCCGGGAACAAAATTATGCGTGAGCACGTCTAAAGAGGCAGACCCGCATGAATTGCGGAAACCAAGGAGGATATGTTTCATGAAAAAGCTTTTTGCCCTGCTGCTGGCCGCTATGATGGCCCTGTCCCTTGTGGCCTGCGGCGGTAACGACACCAAGAATGACCAGCCGTCCGGCGACCAGGCCGCTGAGATCACCAGCGCCCTGAACCTGCTGGAGACCGTGTGGAACGACTACAGCGACGACGAGAAGTTCTCCGTAGTGGGCGGCGGCCCCGACGCCGGGCAGATGGTGGACGGCGCCCCCGGTGCCTTCGACCTGAGCGACCGCTCCCTGGCCGAGTACCACCTGGTACTGCCGGAGACGGCGGAGGTGGACGAGGCCGCGTCCCTGACCCACATGCTGAACGCCAACACCTTCACCGCCGCGGCCTATCACGCCACCGGCGACGCCCAGGCGCTGGCCACGGAGCTGCGGGACGCCGTCCAGGCCAACCGCTGGATGTGCGGCTTCCCCGATAAGGTGGTGGTAGCCGTCCGCGGCGAGTATGTGGCCGTGGCCTTCGGTGCCGAGGATCTGGTGGACGCCTTTGCCGGCCGTCTCAGCGGCATCTTCGGCATGGAGCTGGCCTACGACGAGGCCGTCCAGGCGTGAGAAACGCCATTGTAAAACGTGCGGCCTTTGTGCTGCTGGCCTGCGCCGTCGTGTTCGGCGCGGCGAAATGGATCCCCACACAGGAAGCGCCGAGCGCGGCGCTTCCTGACGTGTATGTGTACCAGGGCTACGCCGTCACCACCGAGGCGGGGTATGATCAGAAGTCCCTGGACTACGCCGCCCGGAAGCTCCAACAGCTCTATGACAGCTATCTGACCGACAATGACGGACACATCTATCTGTCCGTCGTCCCCGATAAGGGCAGCTTTACGGAACCGCCGGAGGGCTACACCCCCGCCTCCGCCCAGGAGACGGCGGACACCCTGCTGGCGCAGTTGGGCTTCGTGCAGTATGTGGACATCGCGCCGGGACTGACGCTGGAGGATTACTACCGCACCGATCCCCATTGGCGGCAGGAGTGCCTGATCGCCACGGCGCAGACGCTGGCCCAGGCCATGGCCGTGCCGCTGGCGGGTGATTTTCAGGAGAACGCCATCGACACGCCCTTCTATGGCGCCTATGCGGAGAAGACGGACGAGCCTCTGACGGCGGATACACTGCGGTATCTCACCGGCGAGGTGCTGGATGTCTGCACCGTCTATGACTATGAGACGGACACCCAGGAGCCGCTGTACGACCTGGCCGCCGTGGACACGAACACGCCTTATGACCTCTATCTGCAGGGCAGCCGGTCGCTTCTGCGCATCGACAGTCCCCTGTCCGCCACCGACAAAACGCTGGTGGTGTTCCGGGACTCCTTCGGCAGCAGCCTGATCCCCCTGCTCGCGGAGAGCTACCGCACCATCTACGCGGTGGATATCCGATACCTCTCCAGCCAGATGCTGGGCCGGTTTCTGAGCTTCGACGGCAGCGAGGATGTGCTGTTTCTGTACAGCACCATGGTGCTGCAGAACAGCCGGACGATGAAATAAAAGCTCTCCTGTGTGGTTGTAGGGGCGGACGACTCTGTCCGCCCTGACGATAACCGCAGCACTCCCAATAGGGGCCGACAGAGTTGTCGGCCCCTACAAAGCTTTTCTCTCTTCACGCTTCACTGAAAACAAGAACTCCACCCATCGGGTGGAGTTCTTGTTTTCAAAACGAAACCACTTCGTTTTTCGGTTTTTCGGTGGCGTGGATGTCGGAGACGTACAGCACCGGGCCTTCGCCCTGATAGGCGTCGCAGTTCTCCTTGCGGACGGTGGCGGTCAGCTCCACCCAGTCCCGGTTCTTGAACTTCTCCAGTCCCTCGCCGCGGCACACCAGGGCCAGGAACTGCATGTCGTTTTCACAGCACACCATGGCGAAGCGGCCGGGGCAGTGGACGCCCTTGAACTTCTTGGAGTGGCACATCAGCGCCTTGAAGGTGACGGTGACGCCGTCGTACCGGTCGGTGTTGTCCATCAGGTCCACGTACCACACGCCGTACTCG
>CAKTZN010000002.1 GCA_934635545.1 uncultured Oscillospiraceae bacterium
GATCTCCACCACGGTGACAGGGATACCGGCGGCCTCGCAGGCCTTCTTGATCATGACATAGTCGAATTCCTCGGGGTCGCAGAACTTGGCCATGGCCACCAGAACGCCCTTGGCGCTGCGAGCCTTGGCGGTGTCCACGATCCACTGGACGCGGGGCTTGGCGGCGTTATAGAGCACGGAGCAGTTGTCCATGTCGGCGAACTTCTGGGCCAGGGCGGTCAGGGCATCGTCACCGGCGGGCACGTCGGTGCGGTACTGGCGGGACTGGGCGGCCACGTCGTCGGCCACGATGTGCAGGCCCAGGTCATCCAGAATGGCGTTGAAGCCGGGGGCGTCGGTGAGAATACCGGACAGCAGGATGGGGGTCTTCTCCGCGGCGGGGGTCTGGGCGGCCAGCGCGGCGATCAGCTCGTCGATGAGGGCGGTGTGCTCCTCCTTGGTCATGAAGAAGGCGGACTTGAAGGCGTCGCTGCGCTGCTGCGCGGTGACCTCGGGATGCTTGGCCAGGACCTCGTCCAGCTTCCGCATGGCGGCGTTGTGGCGGTTATAGATCGCGTTGGACTCGGCCAGCCTGGCGTCGTCAAACTTGCCGCCCAGCTTCTCCAGGTCGCGGATCACGCGCTCGTAGCCGGCCTTGGTGAAGGCCACGCCGTAAGCAGGCTTGCGGTTCTGGGGATAGGTCATGGGGATGAAGGGGATGGAGGGCACGGCGTACTTCCAGTTCTCGCCCATGGTCTTGAGGGTATCGCACAGGGAGGGGATGACGATGGCGGAGGCGCCGTCATACGCGCCGTTGATGCCCAGCTCCAGGGCGGACTGGACGATGGAGCACAGGAAGGCGGGGCAGTATTCCTTGGCCCGGCGCAGCTCGGTATCCGCGCCCCAGGCGCCCATGGGGACGAAGCCCATGGAGTGGATCAGCTCGTCGGGGGTATAGACGGGAGCGCACAGCACGATCTTCTTGCCCTGGGCCAGATACTTATCCATCTGGGCCTTGGGGTTGGCGGCTACTTCATGCAGCTTGGCAAACAGTTCGTTGGTGGTCATGTTCAGTTGGCTCCTTTCTGCTCTTTGTTGGCTTCCATGATCTCCATGAGGCCCTGGACACGGGTGTCATACTGGGCTTCGGAGAAGTTGCGGGGATCGGCCTGGTCGCCGTCGAAGCTGGCCACGGGGATGTTGCAGGCCTTGCCCACCTGGCGGCCCATCTCGTACATGAAGCCGCTCCACAGCTTGCAGGAACGGTTGGTATGGATCAGCATGCCCTCCACGTGGTTGTCCTGGCACAGCTTGATGCGCTTGTCCCGGGACTTTTCCAGGTTGATGGCGTTGGGCACGGAGCAGTAGGCCTTGATCATGCCCTCGAAGGAGTCGTAATCGTAGCCGAAGGCGTCGGCGTAGATGGTGGTGACCATGTTGATGCCCCGGGACTTCAGGCCGGTGGAGGTGGCGCGCAGGTAGGGCCAGCAGGCGATACCCTCGAACAGGATGCGGTACTTCTCCTCCGTGCGGAAGGTGGAGGTGCCGTTCTTGTGGTTTTCCATGTACTCCTTATACAGGGTCTCCATGGCGTCGCCGGAGCACTCCTTGCCGCGGGCGGTGACCATGACGGCCATGTGGTTCAGCAGGTCGAAGCCGTTGAAGGGGGAGGGGACGTACTTGGCGCAGCCGGTGGCGGCCAGCCAGGCGCGGGAGGCGCGGCAGCTAAAGCCGGTGACCTCCTGGAACTTATCGTCGTCCCACTTCAGGTTGAAGAGGCTCTCCAACTGATGGACGGCATCCCAGAACTGGGCGGAGACGTACTCCACCTGTGCGTCGGACACATCGTAGTCGGGGTTGAAGGGAATATCCAGCATGATCATGGGGATATTCAGCTCCTGGGCCAGATTCTCGTACCACTTGATCATGCAGTTGCAGATGTTGTTGCAGCACAGCACCACGTCGGGCATGGCCACGTCCTGCTCGGGGCAGGATTTCAGCTTGGCGTAGGCCAGAGAGATACGGGCGTAGGCGCAGATGTCGTTGGAGTAGCCGTCGGCCTCCGCCACGTTGCACATGCGCTCACCGGCGCCGCGGGCGGCGATACCGGCTGCCTGATTCTCGGGATATACGGTGGCGATGCCCAGGGTCTCGGGGATCTCGACGGGGAAGTTGCTGGATACCCATGCCACGGGGATGCCGTTCTTCTTCGCTTCGATGGCGTCCACAAAGGCGTCAGCGGCGATCTTGCCCAGTTTGTACTTGGCGGAATTGGGATCCACCGGACGAGGGGCCTTCTTCACTTCTTCTGCCATGTTTTTTCCTCCTTGATTGTTCTGTCCTCTTACTTATATTAAATATATTTGCTCACTTACTTATTGGCCTGCTTCCAGGCGTACAGGGCCGCGCCGATGGCGCCGAAATACTGGGCCAGGGGATCGTAGGAGATCTCTGTGTCCAGGGCCTGGGCCATGTAGCGGCGCACCGCCTCGTTGCGGGCCACGCCGCCGGACATGCACACACGCTCCACGATACCGGCACGGCGGGCCAGAGACGCCACGCGGGTGGCCACGCTCTGGCAGATGCCGGCCACCAGGTCGGGCCGCCTGGTGCCGTTGGCAAGCTGGCTGATGACCTCGGACTCGGCGAACACGGTGCAGGTGCTGGAGATGGCGGCGGGGGAATCGCTCTGGGCGGCGATGGCACCCAGGTCGTCGATGTCCAGCCGCAGGATGTTGGCCATGACCTCCAGGAACCGGCCGGTACCGGCGGCGCACTTGTCGTTCATGATGAAGTTGCTCATGCGGCCGTCCGGGGTCAGGGAGATGATCTTGGCGTCCTGGCCGCCGATGTCGATGACCGTCCGCAGGTCGGGGAACACGAACCGGCCTCCCAGCGCGTGGCAGGTCAGCTCGCTGACCTCGCCGTCAGCCCCCTCGAACTTATTGCGGCCATAGCCGGTGACGATGACCCGTGCCATGTCGGCGCGCTTCAGGCCGCTGGCCTGCCACAGCTCTGTCAGGGCGTCCTCCGGGCCGTCGGTACCCAGGCCGCCCAGTTGCAGGCTCTTGGCGGTGATGGACGCGCCGTCCTTCAGGATCACGCACTTGGAGGTGGTGGATCCGATGTCAATGCCTAAGGTATACATACGATGCGCCCCTTTCTTAAAATCCCTTTCAACTGGTCTTACCAGTATAGCTCTATTATACGGTTTTGTGAAAAAAGTGTCAATTATGGGTTTTGCCAATTCTTTAACAATTATTTGTGGATTATACCGAGTTGCAGTTTAAATGGGCAAAGTGGCCGGAGATTTTTGACAGAAAAAGTGTCCGCTTTTGGCGGACAGTTGGGGGACTCCTGACATTTTGCAGGGGCCGACGACTCTGTCGGCCCCAATGAACGTCTACCGTAGTACCTTCAAAGACAAGATGGATGCTGCGGCAGCATAGCTGCCGCGATCGGAGGCTAAAAACATGCCACCGGCATGTTTTCTTAACGCCCCGACGTCCGCCCCTACGGCGTTCTATCGGGAATATTTCTGTTTGCCGTGCAGGTGCGGTATACGGCGGGCCGATGTGGGCATCGGCCCCTACGGGGAGGGTACAGGGATCCGGCGCGTCAGGAGAGGCCTTCCAAATCGTGCTTGTCCAGGTGCATTTTCCGCCATTGACGGGGCAGGCCCGGCGCGATCAGCGGGAAGACGTTGTCCGTGTCGGCGGTGGGCTGGATGTTATAGGTGCCGTACATGTTGATCAGTTCCCGCACGTTCTCGGGGGGAGAGGAGAAGCTGTGAACGTCCGGCGTGGCGTCGTGGGGGAAGGGCTGCTTTTCCATAAAAAATCACCTCTGCCCTTAGTATGGGCAGAGGTGGGGAAAATGATAGCTGGTTATTTTTTGTAGATTTCCGCGTCGAAGTCCCGGACGCGCTCGTCACGCTTTACGTCCTGGACGTAGACCACGTTGGTCTCGTCAAAGGCCAGACGCATGGCGAAATCCTTGGCCTCGTAAATATCGTTGGTCTGGAAAAAGTCGCGGAATTCATCCTCGTTGACGCGGCGCCACATGATATGGAAGCGATAGGGATCCATAAGCGTCCTCCTTCAAAATGGGGTGTATTTTTTAGTATACCGCGCCGGGAGGAAAAAAGCAACGGTAGCTTTTGCTAAAATTCGGGGGAATATTTCTACACGCGTTTTTGGGCGAATTTGGAAAAAATAGCTTTTCTCCCGGCGGCAGATGGGGTATAATACCCTCCATATTGAATAATGGGGGGATATGGGGATGAAACTGGGTTTTGACAACGAGAAGTACCTGAGCATGCAGGCGGAGCACATCCGCCAGCGCCGCGCACAGTTCGGCGGGAAGCTGTATCTGGAGTTCGGCGGGAAGCTGTTTGACGACCATCACGCCAGCCGGGTGCTGCCGGGCTTTCAGCCGGACAGCAAGATCCGGATGCTGGGCACCATGAAGGACGAGGTGGAGATCGTGGTGGCCATCTGCGCCGGGGACATCGAAAAGAGCAAGATGCGGGGCGACCTGGGCATCTCCTATGACGAGGACGTGCTGCGGCTCATCGATGTGTTCCGTTCGCTGGGCTTCTATGTGGGCAGCGTGGTCATCACCCAGTACGCCGGGCAGCCCAACGCCGAGGCGTTCATCAAGCGGCTGGAGTCCCTGGGCGTGAAGAGCTATCGCCACTATCCCATCGCGGGGTATCCCTCCGACGTGGCCCATGTGGTGTCCGACGAGGGCCTGGGCCGCAACGAGTACATCGAGACCAGCCGCAGCGTGGTGGTGGTCACCGCGCCCGGCCCCGGCAGCGGCAAGATGGCTACCTGCCTGAGCCAGCTCTATCACGAGCACAAGCGGGGCATCCGGGCGGGGTACGCCAAGTATGAGACCTTCCCCATCTGGAACCTGCCGCTGAAGCATCCGGTGAATCTGGCCTATGAGGCCGCCACCGCCGATCTCAACGACGTGAACATGATCGATCCCTTCCACCTGGAGGCCTACGGCAAGACCACCGTCAACTACAACCGGGACGTGGAGGTGTTCCCCGTTCTGAACGCCATGTTCCAGAAGATCCAGGGGGAATCCCCCTATAAGTCCCCCACGGATATGGGCGTCAACATGGCGGGCTTCGCCATCGTGGACGACGAGGTGTGCTGCGAGGCCAGCCGCCACGAGATCGTGCGGCGGTACTTCACCGCCGCCTGCGACCGGGTGCGGGGCAAGTGCGACGAGAGTGTGGTGCGGAAGCTGGAACTGCTGATGCAGCAGGCACGCGTGTCGCCGGAGCAGTGCCCGGCGGTGGCGGCCAGCCTGAAGAAGGCGGAGGAGACCGGCACCGTGGCGGGCGCCATGACGCTGCCGGACGGCACGGTGGTGACGGGCAAGACCTCGTCCCTGCTGGGGGCTTCGGCGGCGCTGCTGCTGAACGCGCTGAAGCATCTGGCGGGCATCGACCACAAGCTGGAGCTGATCCCCTCGTCGGTGATCGCCCCCATCAGCAAGACCAAGATCGAGTATCTGGGCCATCACAATCCCCGGCTGCACTCCGACGAGGTGCTGCTGGCGCTGTCTATCTCCGGGCTGAGCAATCCCCTGGCGGCCATGGTGCAGACCCAGCTCAAGAATCTGAAGGGCTGCGACGCACACTTCTCGGTGATCATCTCCGAGGAGGATGTGAAGCTGTACAAGCGGCTGGGCATCAACGTGAGCTGCGAGCCTAAGTACGAGATCAAGAAGCTGTATCATAAGTAAATAAATATTTTGCAAATAAAAAGAGCGGTCGGCAGACCGCTCTTTTTATTTCCCCTTGTACTTCCGGCGGGTGGCAAGGCCGCCGCGGATATGGCGCTGGGCCTTGTTCTCCTCCAGCAGCGCCTTTACTTGCAGCCACAGCGAGCGGTTGTACAGGGGCAGCCGTTCGCTGATATCCTTATGGACGGTGGACTTGCTGATGCCGAACTGCTTGGCGGCAGCCCGCACCGTCGTCCGGTTCTCTATCAGGTAAAGAGCCAGCTCCTCGGCCCGTTGCTCCAGATTTTCTTTGATAGCGCACCACTCCTTCAAGCAGTACCACTATATGAGGCGCGCAGCGGGAAAAGAACGGTATTCTGGGCTGTTTTACGGGGAAATTATATAAGTGAATAACTGTTCAGAATGAAAAGCGACGGGAATTACTCGCCGCGGCTGGCCCTGATCTGCTCCTGGATGCCGCGGATGATGAGGGCGGCGTCGATGCTCATGGCCACGCCGTCGTAGCCCTGGGCAAAGCGGGCGGCGGACTGGGCGCCGTCACCGGCGAAGATCAGGCAGGGCTTGTTGGCGGCGCGGCAGGCGGCCTGGATCCGCTCCAGAGCGGCGCAGAACCGGGAATTTTCGAAATCGCCGGGCATGCCCATGGAGATGGACAGGTCGAAGGGGCCGATGAAGATGCCGTCCACGCCCTCCATGGAAACGATAGCCTCGATATCCGCCAGGGCCTCCGCCGTTTCGCACTGGGGGATCACCAGTGTCTCGGCGTTGAAGTGGGTCATGGTGTCCAGCACGCCGCACTGGGGATCGGTGCCCCAGCCGTCCTTGCGGGAGGGGCAGAAGCCCCGCTGGCCCACGGGGGCGTATTTGGCGTAGCTGACGATGCGGCGGACGTCATCGACGGTGCGGACATCGGGGATGATGAGGCCCTGGACGCCCACGTCCAGCAGCTTCAGGATGGCGGGACGGCTGATCTCGCGGACGCGGGCCAGGGGCGTCACGTTCCGCAGCTCGGCGGCGCGGACGAGGTTGGCGGTGGTCTCCGCCTCGATGGGGCTGTGCTCGTTGTCCAGAATGACGAAATCGAGACCGGCGCAGCCGAGACATTCCACCACGGCGGGGCTTCCGGTGCCCACGAAAGTGCCCAGAGGCTTCTTGCCCTGGGTCAGCTTTTCTTTCAATGTGTTGCGCATAGGGATTCCTCCTTATTAAAATAGCAGCTTTGCGTGAAAACAGCAGGTTTGCGTGTATTGTACGCCAAAAGCGAGGGAGAAGCAAGAGGGAAAACGCACAGCGGCGGCCGGGTGTGACCGGCCGTCGCTCTGCTTGCCAGTGAGAGGTTTATTGTCAGGCGCGTCCGCGGATGCAGAGGGCGGGCACGCTTATGACTGGGAGGAGGAAGCGCCGCCGGGCTTCTGGCCGGAGGGCTTCTGGGGCCGCTGGCCGCCGGCGGGCATTTCCGGGGGCTGCTGACCGTCGCCGGGCTGGAAATCGCCGGCCTGGAAATCACCCATATTGCCGGGGCCGCCGCCCATGCCGCCGAAGCCGGAGGAGACGGTGCCGCTCTGGGCCTCGGCGGTGAGGGTGGTGGTGCCCGCGGCGAGGGTATAGGTGGCCTGATCGGTCAGGTCGGGAGAGGAGAAGAACAGGAAGCTGGCATTGCATACCGCGCTGCCGCTGTAAACCGTATTGCCGTCGCTGTCGGTGACGGTGAAGGCGGCGTCCTTGGTGATGGCGCTGCCGCTGTTGGGGCCGCCGCCCATACCGCCGGAGGATCCGAAGGTAAGGCAGGGCTGGGTGGCCGTCAGGTTCATGCCCATGCCATTGCTGCCGCCTGCCGCCAGGACGGTGCCGCCGGAGACGGTGATGGTGCCGTCGGCGTCCAGAGGCTGGTTGTCCGCCGTGTTGGCCGTCCAGACAATGACGGTGCCGCCGGAGATGGTCAGGTCGCCGTTGGAGTCGAAGCCGTCGCCGCTGGAGGAACAGGCCGTGACGGTGCCGCCGGAGATGGTCATGGTGAAGTCATAGCCGCTCAGGTCGGAGTTGGCGGCGTTGAGACAGTCGTCGGAAGAAGTAATGTTGATATCGCCGGAACAGATATTCAGCTCGGCGGCCTCCAGTCCCTCGTAGCATTCGGTGATGGTGATGGTGGGGCCGTCGGTGCCCTCTGCGCCGATGTTCAGCACCAGGTCGCTGTGGATGGCGTCGTCGGCGGCGGAGATGGTGAGGGTGCCGCTCTCCACATTCAGGGCCTGTTCGGCGTTGATGGCGTCGTTGACCGGGGCGTTGACGGTGAGGGTCAGCTCACGGATGGTCAGGGACGCCTCGCCCTCCTCGGCGGTGGTGGCGCCGGACTTGATGCCGTTCTTGCCGTTGGCGGTGACGGTCAGGCTGCCGGTACCGCCAAGGGTCACCTGGGAGCCGTCCTTGCACTTGATGACGGCGTTTTCCGCCGCCTCGTTGTCGGGGTATTTATCGTCGTTGTTCTTGGCGCTATCGGTCAGGCTGTTGACGGAGCCCTCCGCCGCGACGATGGTGACCTGGGTGGACTTGTTGCAGGTGATGGGGGCGGTGTCGGCGCTGGTGAGGGCCAGACCGTTCAGCACCAGTGTCACGCCGGTGGTGCCCTTCTTCACGGTGATGGAGCCGTCGGCGCAGGTGCCGGTGACGGCGTAGGTGCCCGCACTGTCGATGGTGAGGGCCGTGCCGTCGATCTCATAGCCGGTGTAGGTGCCGTCCTGGGCGGTGATGCCGCTGTCGGTAAAGGTGAGGACGGTGGCGTTTTCCAGGGAGTAGGTGGTGCTGACCACTGGCTCGGCGGTATTTGTATTGGTATCGGTCGCCTGTGCGCCGCATGCCGCCAGCGACACCACCAGCGACGCCGCGCAGAGAAGGGAGAGAAGCTTTTTCATGGAAATGACCTCCTTCGTCATGGGTGATATGTGGAAATGGCTTCGTTTCATCTGTTGTGGCCCTATCATACCGGGGGAACCTAAAAGAAACCTAAAGAAAAAAGAGATTTTTCTTTTAAGTTGGTTTTAGGCGGCGCAGGTATGATAGGTGGCACAAAGGAGGTGCTACCCATGGCAGCACAGAGCAAGAACTGCTTTGAGCGGTATGAAAAGAAGTACCGCCTGACGGCGGCACAGCAGCAGACGGTGCTGGAGGGCATGCGGCCCTATATGAAAAAGGACGCCTACGGCGCGTACACCATCTGCAATATCTATTATGATACCGGCGACTGGCGGCTGATCCGGGCCTCGCTGGAGAAGCCGGTGTATAAGGAGAAGCTCCGGGTCCGCAGCTACGGTGTGCCGGACGGGGACGGCAAGGTGTTCGTGGAGCTGAAAAAGAAGTATGACGGCGTGGTGTATAAGCGGCGCGTCACCATGGGGGCCGGTGAGGCGGCGTCCTTTCTGGCGGGGGACATCCCCAACGCCCACGGCCAGATCGGGCAGGAGATCCTCTGGTTCCAGCGGTTCTATCAGGCCAGGCCCAGGGTGTTCATCGCCTATGACCGGCTGGCCTTTGCCGGGATCGACGATCCCGAGCTGCGGATCACCTTCGACACCAACCTGCGGTGGCGTGACACGGCGCTTGACCTGCGGCTGGGGGACTACGGCGCGCCCATCACCGACCCGGGCATGATCCTGATGGAGATCAAGATCCCCGGCGCGTGTCCCCTGTGGCTCAGTCGGCTCCTGTCTCAGGCGGGGGTGTTCCCCACGTCGTTTTCCAAGTACGGCTATTGCTATCAGCATCACATCTTACCGAACATCAGCAAGGAGGGACGTTATTGTGCTTAGTTCGATTATGGGAACGGAATTGACGCTGTCCGTGTTTCTGATCTGCACCGGCGTGTCGCTGGTGCTGGGGATCGCGCTGGCGCTGGTGGCCCAGTTCCGGGCCCGCTCCAGCC
Source organism: uncultured Oscillospiraceae bacterium (assembly GCA_934635545.1). GTDB lineage: Bacteria > Bacillota > Clostridia > Oscillospirales > Oscillospiraceae > Vescimonas. The sequence goes on from CAKTZN010000002.1 coordinate 9,659, forward strand.
AGAGCTTCGCCGTGACGCTGGCGCTGCTGCCCATGGTGGTGCAGGTGGTGATCATGCTGGTGAACGGCAACATCGGCGCGGGCGTGGCGGTGGCCGGGGCCTTCAGCCTGGTGCGCTTCCGCTCGATGCCCGGCACGGCCCGGGAGATCGGGGCGCTGTTTCTGGCCATGGCCATCGGTCTTGCCGACGGCATGGGTTATGTGGGTCTGGCGGCGCTGACCTTCGTCATCGCGGCCATCGCGCTGGTGGCGCTGACGGCGCTGGGCCTGGGGCAGAAGGGCTGCGGTGAGCGGATCCTGAAGATCACCATTCCGGAGAATCTGGACTATGAGGGGCTGTTTGACGACCTCTTCGACCAGTACACCAGCGCCCACACGCTGGTGAAGGTGAAGACCAGCAACATGGGGACGCTGTATGAGCTGGAGTACCGCGTCACGCTGCGGTCGGACAGCGTGCCCAAGGCGTTTCTGGACGCGCTGCGGTGCCGCAACGGCAACCTGAACATCGTCTGCGGCCGGGAAACGGCGAAGGACGCGCTGTAACGGTTGATTTTTCCCGGGTATTTCACTATACTATCCCTATCAAATGACACGAGGTGATGATGGATGCGGCTGCTGATCGCGGAGGATGAGCTGGATCTGGCGGAGGCGCTGACGGTGTTTTTCGAGAAGAACCACTTCTCGGTGGATGCGGTCCACAACGGGTTCGACGCCTATGAATACGCCGCCTCCGGCGGGTATGACGGGGTGATCCTGGACGTGATGATGCCCAAGATGAACGGCATCCAGGTGCTGGAGCGGCTGCGTGCCGAGGGGTGCAGGACCCCCATCATGATGCTGACGGCCAAGGGCCAGAAGGATGACCGGATCACCGGCTTCAACGCCGGGGCCGACGACTATCTGCCCAAGCCCTTTGATCCCGACGAGCTGCTGAGCCGGGTGCGGGCCATGCTGCGCCGGGGCGAGGCGTATCAGCCGCCGGTGCTGGCCTGGGGCGACGTGACGCTGGATCCGGGCACGGGCCTGCTGGCGTGCGGCGGGCAGTCCGTGCGCCTTGGCGGGCGGGAGTTCCAGGTGATGGAGCTGTTCCTGCGCAATCCCCGGCAGGTGTTCTCCGCCGAGCGGATCATGGAGCGGGTCTGGGGCTGGGACAACGAGGCGGAGATCAACGTGGTGTGGGTCAACATCTCCAACCTGCGGAAAAAGCTGAAGGCCATCGGCTCACGGGTGACGCTGAAGGTGAACCGGGGACTGGGCTACGCCCTGGAGGACGAGACATGATCAAACGCCTGCGGAACCGGTTCATCCGGATCACCACACTGTCGGTGGCGGCGGTGATGCTGCTGCTGACGGTGATACTGAATGTGGCCAACTACATCTCCACCGACGGCGATCTGCGCGGCACGCTGACGCTGATCAGCGAGAATCAGGGCACCATTCCCGTTTCGGACAGCGGTGCCGACATACCGGAGCCCTCCGGGGGCGATGACGTGCCGCCGCCTGCGCCGCCCGCGGAGATGCCCGGCGGACGGGACGGACGGTTCACGCCGGAGACGCCGTTTTCCACCCGGTACTTCGTGCTGCGGTACGATGACGACGGGACCATGACGCTGGCCGATCTGACGAAGATCGCCTCGGTGACGGAGGACGACACGGCGGCGTATCTGGCGGCGGCGCTGGAGAACGGCGAGGGCTATGGCCGCCGCGGCAGCTTCCGCTTTCTGGTGGTAAAGACCGGGGAGAACCAGAACATGGCTATCTTCCTGGACAGCTATCAGCAGTTCCGGGCCATGCGGACGGTGCTGGTGTGGTCGCTGGCGGCGGATGCCGGGTGCACGCTGCTGGTGCTGCTGCTGGTGGTGCTGCTGAGCCGACGGGCCATCGATCCGGTGGTGCGCAGCGCCCGGCAGCAGAAGCAGTTCATCACCGACGCCAGCCATGAGCTGAAGACCCCCATCACCGTTATCGCCACCAGCCTGAAGGTGCTGGAGATGGAGGTGGGGCGGCAGAAGTGGATCGACAAGGCACAGGCCCAGACGGAGAAGCTGACGGAGCTGGTGAATTCCCTGGTGACGCTGAGCCGCATGGACGAGGAGGAGTCGCCCCTGAAAATGGCGCCCTTCCCCATCAGCGACGCGGTGACGGAGACGGCGGAGTCCTTCCGGGAGCACGCCCTGTCACAGGGCCATGAGCTGACGCTGGCCATCCAGCCGGGGCTGACGTACCGGGGGGATGAATACGCCGTGCGGCAGTTGGTGTCCATCCTGCTGGACAACGCGGTGAAGTACGCCGCGCCGGGCTCACCCATCACGCTGGCGCTGGAGAAGAGCCGCAGGGGCGTGGTGCTGCGCGGCGGCAACCGGTGTACGGAGCCCGGCGGCATCGACACGGAGAAGCTGTTCGACCGGTTCTATCAGGCCGACCCCTCCCGGGGCAGCGGCGGCTTCGGCGTGGGGCTGTCCATCGCCAGAGGCATCGCCGAGGGCCACCACGGCACCATCCGGGCGGAGCTGGAGGGCGAGGACATCCGGTTTACAGCGGAATTGAAGGAATAAACGTTTTTCTGAGAGGCGGACAGCACTGTCCGCCCCTGTGGGCGTTCCGGAAAGCCAAAGCGGTATCCGGCGGGGCGATGTGGGCATCGCCCCCTACGGAAAGGGCTGATGGTGTCCGGCGTGTATGGGGCGTCGGGCGGAAATTACCTATTGAAATAGGCGGCGGCGCGTGATAAAATGCAGCTATCAGAGAGCATGCCGCGGCAGGCGGCTTTTTTTGGAGACGGCGGTTAGAAACAGCTAACCGCCAAGACACGGGGCGGGACGGCCCCGAGATCCCCGGAAGGGAGGCGGCAGAGACGGACGCGAAAAAGAATTTCTGGGACAGGAACGCCGGACGGTACGACCGGTTCATGCGGAAGGATGCGGCGGCCTATGAGCAGCTATACGACCTGATCCGCCCGGTGGTGCGGCACAGGACGGTGCTGGAGCTGGCCACCGGCACGGGGCTGATCGCCCGGCACATCGTCAGCGGCGCGGCCATGGTGGAGGCCACCGACGCGTCGCAGGAGATGATCCAGCAGGCGCGGCGGGAGAACCGCTCCGCCAAGCTGCGCTTTTCGGTGCAGGATATGTTTCACCTGCCCTACGCGGCGGGCTCCTTCGACGTGGTGATCGTGGCCAACGCGCTGCACATCGTGCCGGAGCCGGAGAAGGCGCTGGGGGAGATCCGGCGGGTGCTGAAGCCGGACGGGGTGCTGATCGCGCCCACCTTCACCCATGCGGGGAACTCCCTGTACGGCAGGATCAGGGCCTTTGCCATGAAGCTGGCGGGCTTCCCCCTGCACAGCAAGTGGAGCAGCGGGGAATATCTGGCGTTTCTGGAGCGCTGCGGCTGGTCGGTGCGGGAGAGCACGGTGCTGAAGGCGTCGTTCCCCATGACCTACGCGCTGTGCGTGAAAAAAGAGCAGGAGGAACAGGTATGAAATATATGGGAATGCCCATGGGCATGTGGGCGCTGTTCGCGGCATCCTTCCGGCAGCAGTTGACGGCGGTGCTGGGCTATACGGCGGCGGAGGCACGGGAGATCACGGCCAGAGCAAAGCCCCGGTACCGGGAGATCATCGCCGGGCTGCCGGAGTTTGAGAAGGGCGACCGGTTCCAGATGAACATCGTCAACTGCGCCATGCTGGGGGCGTTTATCCTGTCCATGCCGAAGCGGCCGGAGGTGGCGCCGCTGACGGAGTACTACGCCAGGGCCATGATGACGAAGCCTATGAAATGGTTCTGCCGCAAGAGCGGCAAAAATAAGTTCACGGAGAAGGACATCGCGGGCATGAAGGCCACCGCCGCCCTGCGCTCCGCCGACCGCAATCCCTATTCCTGGAACATGGAGTTCCTGCTCTATGGGGACGGCAGCGGGTACGAGGCCCGGTTCAGCCGGTGCGGCATCTGCACGCTGATGCGTGAGCTGGGGCTGTATGACCTGACACCGGCCATGTGCCATCTGGACTACACCATGGCCGAGGCGGGAGAGGCCGCGGACTTCGTGCGGGAGTACACCCTGGCCTCCGGCGGGCCCTACTGTGACTGCGGCTATCACAAAAAGAGAGCATGACGGATAAAAAACCGCGCCTGTCACCGGACAGGCGCGGTTTTGCGCTGCGGAGGGGGAGAGGGGGAGAACGGGGACGCATATAATATGCGATACTATATTTAATAATGTATAGGATGGAAATGCAAAAGGCAAAGAAGCCGCCGGAACGGCGGCTCCTTTGCCTTTTGCAGAGGTCAGGGAGAGAGGGGAAGAAGCAGTGTCTGTCCGGCATAGATGCGGTCGGGGTCCTCTATGCCGTTGATGCCCAGGATGATCCGGTGATCCGCCCCGTAGTCCAGGTCCGCGGCGCGGCAGATATCGGACAGGGTGTCTCCGGGCCGGACGGTGTAGGGGATCAGGCGCACCGCACCGTCGGAGGGGGCATCGGCGTCAGCGTCGGCGGACAGTTGAGCCTGCAGGGCGGAGATGGTCTCCTCCTGCCGGGCCATGTCCTCCTGCTGCCGGGTGAGGCGGGCCTCCAGCTCTGTCTGGACGGTCTGCTGGCGGCGGAGGGTCAGCCCCAGCCACAGCGTGCCGCACAGCAGCAGCGCGGTGAGCGCGCAGAGGGCTGCCGTCAGCACCGCGGGCACTTTTCCGGCGGGGGCGGCCTTTTTCGGGGGCTGCTCCCGCGCCAGGCGGATGGGCTTGCCCACGTCGTCATAGACGTAATAGCCCTTCAGCTTTTCGATCTTTCCGTTCTTCCACTGGAAGAAGCCCCGGAGATGCTGGACGGGGTCGATGACGTAGGCGATCTGGAAGGGGAGGTCGAAGAAGTTCTCCTGGATGAACAGGTCATAGTTGGACAGGAAGATGCCGTAGCCGGGGTGGGTGTGCTGCCAGCCCAGGATCCGCTTGTCGGGACAGGTCTCGGCGTGCCGGGCGTGGATGTCGTCCCAGGTCCGGTGGGTGAAGGTCAGGGTGGAGGCGGAGGCGTCGGTATACCGGGCCTCCAGATACCGGGAGAGGATCACATGGGTTTTGCCCTGCTCACAGCAGTAGTCCCCCAGCAGGATGCTGCCCAGCTCCCGCTTCGTGTCGGAGGCGGCGTATTCCTCCAGGGCCCTGTAGACGTCCTGTTTGATATAGACCCGGACGTCGTCGGACTCGATCTGGCCGACGGTCAGGAAGTTGGCGGGGAGCTGCACCGCTCCGGCGGAGGGCTCTGTTCCGGCGGACAGCTCGATGTCAAATGTGTCTTGCAATTCCGGGCACCTCCTATGGCAGCAGGATCACCAGCAGGGCATAGCCTGCCGCGGAAAGAACGGCGGCCAGCAGGTTGACGCCGCCGTGCCTGACGATGAACTGGGTGCGGAAGGGCTCGGCCATGGCGCGGGCCTGCTGGGCCTTGCCCTCCAGATACCGGCGGTAGATGTGGTTGGCGAAGACGCCGGAGGCGATGTAGCCCATCAGCAGCAGTACCATGGCGATAGGGGCGCGCAGCAGGGTCAGCACCAGGATCAGGGCCAGGGCCGAGCCGCCGTAGGCGTACATCTTCCGGTAGATCATCCAATAGGGGGCGACGAGAAAGGCGGGCCAGTTCCAGGAGACCGTTTTGTTCTGCTGCCGCATGGTCTGGAACCGGGGCAGGTAGTACTCCGTCTTTGTGCCCACCAGCCGCAGGAGCACCGTGTCGTTTTCGCCGCCGGGCGGCGTGAAGGACGGGGCCGCCGGGGCGGCCTGCTGTGCGGGCGGGGCGGCGGTGGTCAGCCGGGCACCGCACCGGGTGCAGAAGGCGGCGGTGTCAGGACTGGGAGTGCCGCAGCGGGTGCAGTACACCGTCCGGGGCGCGGGGGAGGGCGGCACGTCATCGTGCGTCTGTCCGGCGGTGACGGAGGTGGGGGCGGTGCCCGCCGCCTGGATGGTGCCGGGGCAGCCGAAGGTGGTGCAGCCCCGGTTCTCCACCCAGCAGTCCTTGTGGTGGGGCATGTCGCAGGCGCTGCACACCACCACGTCGTCGCCGGGGCGGAAGGCCGTCTTGCAGAAGGGGCAGATCTTGCCGGTGAAATCAGTCATGGGCGCCGTCTCCTTCCTCCGGTGTGTCGTCCGGGGCATCAGCGGGAGCGTCGTCCGGGGCGTCGGCGGGGGTGTCGGTCAGGAGACCGGCGTCGGTCATGGCGTCGGTGAGGCGCTGGAGCTCCTGGGCCTGGGAGAGAATGAGCTGCTGCATGTAGCTCAGACTCTGGTTGGCGCTGTCGGCCAGGAGGATCTGCTGCTGCTCCAGCGTTTTCATCCGGCGGCCGGCGGAGATCTGGGCGAAGGCCAGAAGCACCACCGCCGCGGACAGCAGGATCAGCAGCGCCGTGCGGAAGGAGAAGCGGCGCCGGGGCGCGTCCGCCGGGGCGTCCGGCTGGTCGCCGCCGCCTGCGGTGATGGCCGCGCCGGTCTTGTCGTAGAGGTAGAAGCCCCGGCAGCGCTCCAGCTTGTCGCCGATCCAGAAGTAGAAGCCCTCCGACTGCTGGATGGGGTCCACCACATAGGCGATCTGGTACGGTTCGCTGAAGAAGTTCTGGTGGATGAATTTGTCGTACTCCGACAGGAAGATGCCGAAGTCGGGATGGGTGTGGATCCAGCCCACGATCTTCTTGCCGGGGTGCTTTTTCTCCATCTCCCGGTGGACGTAGGCCCAGGTCTCGTGGGTGAAGGTCAGGGTGGTGGGGGTGGCCTCGCAGTGGCGGGCTTCCACGAAGCCGCTGATGACGATGTTGGTCTTGCCGAATTCCTCCACCACGGTGCCCAGCAGCATGCCGCCGCTCTCGTTGGTGGTCTTGTTGCGGGTGAAGGCGTGGATCTGGCGGTACACCGCCTGGGAGAGGTAGATGTTCTTGTCCTCCTCCACATGCTCCCCCATCAGCAGGATGTTCTGGGGCAGCAGGTTCTCCGGCTGCTCCGGGGCGGCTTTTTTCGTTTTTGTTTTCTTGGCCATGTCGTTACTCCCAATATATCGGTCGGATGGGGCGCGGTCACTTGGTGTTGAACACCAGCACCGAGTTGCCGATGGCGATGGCGTCGCCCTGGCGCAGGACGTGACGGGCCGTCCGCTGGCCGTTGACGATGGTGCCCATGGGACTGCCGCAGTCGGTCAGCACATATTTGCTGCCCTCCAGCACGATGTCGCAGTGGTGGGGGCTGACCAGCTTGTCCTTGAACAGCACGATGGTGTTGCTGCCGTTGTTGCCGATGCTGGTGGTACCGGCGAAGACCAGGTACTCCTTGCCCTCAAACTCGCCGCGGATCACCTTCAGCCAGGCGGACTTGGCGAACTGCTCCAGCAGGCCAACGCCCACGCCCACCAGCGCGCCCATGATCACCACGGCCACGCCACGGGCCACCACGTCGTTGGGAATGATGTCGCAGATGTAGTTGAACAGGAAGCCGCCGGTGAAGGCACCCACCAGACCGCCCAGAGAGCAGAAGAGGATGCGCTTTTTCTCCGGCTTGATGAGGCCCACGGAGACGCCCACGCCCAGGCCCATCACGGCCCAGCCCAGGCCACGGACCAGCGCCGCCGCGAACCCGGCGGGGTCGTCGCCCAGGATACCGGCGTACATCCACTGGGCCAGATAGCCGCTGAGGAAGCCCACGGCCAGGGACACGCCCACGCCGATCAGGGCATAGCGCAGGGCCTTTTCCCGCGAGCCGTAGTAGACGCCCTCGCCCAGGCCCAGGAACAGGCCAATGAACAGGGCGATGACCGCCGACCACAGGGCCGTTCCCGTGCGGGTGACGGCGGCGAGGGCCTTGCCCAGGGTGTCCTTGTCGCTGTGGTACGTTCCGGTGTAGGCGTCGTAGAGGGCGTCCTCGGCGCTCTGGTTATCGGCCAGATAGTCCTGCAGCAGGGTCTGGGTGGCGGCGGAGATATCGCTGCTGTCCAGCCAGTTGGAGAAGGCGGAGGCGGAATCCGGGTCGATGCCGTTCTTCCGGCACCACTGCCGGAACTGGGACAGGATCCTGTCCATGGCGGCGTCGGCGCTGGCGGAGTATTCGTAGTAGGACACCAGCTCACCGTGGCCGCTGAGCCGGGCGGCGGAGACGTCGCTGGTGAGATTGCGGTCGGTGAACTCCGAGACGGCGAAGCCGATCAGCGCGCCGATCAGGGCCCAGAGCAGACCCTTTACCAGGATGGTTTTGAAGTTGACCTTGCCGCCCTTGGCCGGCGCGCCGTGGGAGACGCTCTGGATCCGCTGGGCGGTGGGGACGAATTCGATGCCCGCCAGCTCCTCGGCGGTGATCTCGAAATCGTTTTCCTCCGGGGCGGGGGCAGCGGGGACGGGCACCATTTCCGCGGCGGGTGCGGGCTCCGCGGCGGGAACGGCTTCGGGTGCGGGGATCGCTTCGGGTGCAGGCGCGGCGGGTTCGTCGTCAAACAGGTCGATCTCCACCTCCTGGCGGGAGGCGGTGTAGTCCGCCTTGTACAGGTCGATATTGCCCACGGGGAACAGGTGCTTGTTCTCCATGGCCCACTTGGCCGCGTCGGCGGACAGGGGACTGTAGGAGTTCCAGGATTTGTACTGGATCATATCGCCGATGTTGACGATGATGTCGCTGAGGGATTCCCCCGCGCCCCAGATGTCGCCGATGCAGATCTGGCCGTCCCGGAAGTTGGGGTGCCAGATGGGGGTCAGGATCTTACAGATGGGCTTGTAGCGGGGATAGTCGGCGTGGAGGGTGATCTCCACCTCGTGGCGACCCAGGGTCTCGATGCGGCCATCCGGCAGCAGGTAGATGCCGTTGACAAAATAGGTCACATGGTATTTCTCCGGCGGCTCGTCACCGATGGGCGTGACGATGATGTTGCTGTGACCGGCAAAATTCTTTTTGATCTCCTCATAGTCGGAGATGAGTCGTCTCATCCTTGCGGTCATGGGGTGCTCTCCTTTATCCTTTTATCAGTTTTCAAAGACTTCTGCCGCGTCGGCAGTGAATTCGTAGTGGACGATGCGCGTCCCCACCCGGCCGGTGACGATGTGCAGCGGGGGGATGCCCAGCGCCAGCGGCGGCCTGTCCAGGAAGGACTCGCCGCCCCGGAGGGTATGGACGCTGTCGAAGCTCATCTGGCCGCCGCAGCCGGGGCAGGTCAGCATGTCGCCCCGCAGCTTGTGGACGGGGGTGAGCAGGGGCTTTTCGCAGCCGCAGGCGCACCGGGCGGTGACGGCGATGTCACGGTCCAGCTCCAGCAGGGCGTTCTCTCCCAGCTCCGCCCGGATCTCCGAGAGCATGTGGCCCAGTGGGGTGGTGCGGGCCGACCAGGGCTTTTCCACGATGGTCTCGTAGGTGTCGTGGCTCATGCAGTCGCTCTTGCGCTGGTACTCCACCACATAGGAGTCGTGGGTCAGGCCGTTGAAGACGAAGCCCTTTCCCGCCAGGGTGGGCAGGCCCCGGTCGGCGTGGAGCAGCTTCAGCAGCTCCTGCACCTGGATACCGGCGATCACCGACGAGGAGGTGGGGGTGGTGGGGATCTTGCCCTCGGCCATCTGCTGGTGGGTCAGCAGGGCGCAGGACTTCCGCTTGTTGATGAGCCGCCAGTCCATCTCGGTCATGGTGCACTCATAGCAGGCGCCGCGGCCGGGGACGAACACCCGGGCAAAGCCGCTGAGGGCCTCGATGGCGCCGTCGATCCAGGGGCGGTCTACCCGGTAGCAGGCCTGGTTGATGGCCAGGCGGGCCTCGCGGTTATCCAGGCCGCCCAGCACCACGTCCATCCGGCGGAACACGCCCAGGCCCACGTCGTCGATGATGTTGGCGGCGAAGGCGCTGGCCCGGACATCGGGGTTGATCTCCATGGCCCGCTGTGCGGCCACCTGGGCCTTGGAACGGCCCACGTCACCGGCGCGGAAGAGGATGGAGCGGGTCAGGTTGGTGCTCTCGATCTCGTCCATGTCGTAGATGTAGATATGCCCCACGCCCAGCAGCGCCAGGTTCTTGATGAGCTCGTTGCCGATGGCGCCCGCGCCCACCACCATGATCCGGGCGTTTTTCAGCCGCTCCTGATCCCACCAGGGGATGAGGCGCAGGCGGCTGTAACGGTCCTCTTCAAAGTCGGAGCGCTGCAGCTCCAGCGTGTCGGGCGCCATCAGCGGACACCGCCCGCGGTGATCTCCGGCTGGAGGCGCAGCACGTCGCCGTCCCGGATACCGGCCTCGGCCAGGGTCTGGGCCTCCAGCAACTGGCGGCCCGTCACCTTGTGGATGAATTTATAGCTGATGGGGTTGCCGTCGGGGCCCACGGAGGGGAGCTTGATCTTCTCCACCAGCTTGACCATGATGATGCCGCACTTCACGTCGTCGGGCAGGCCCACCCGCTGCTCCTTGTTGCCGGTGGCGTCCACGATGATCACATTTACCTTTGCCATGTCTTCTTTCTCCTTTTTGTACCGTTTTTTTGTTGCGGGGCTTACTTGGCGTGATTGACCTTATAGGTGACCTCAAGGCCGTTGTCGGGGTGGTATTTCCAGGTGACGGTGATATCGCCGAAGGTCTCGGTCTGCTTGCCGTCCAGGCTGGAGGTATGGCCCATGTCCTCCATCAGGGAGTCGGGCAGGCCCAGATACTCGTTGATGCTGTACAGACTGAGCCAGGCGTCGTAGTCCATGTAGTCATCCTCGTCATAGGGGTTGGTGTCGATGGAGAGATAGCTGCCGTCGGCGGCCAGGGTGGCGTAGGTGTAGTCCAGGTCGCAGGCGTCGAAGACCTTATGGAAATCCGGGCCCTTGTCCCGGCCGGTCAGGGCCAGGATCAGCACCAGCACCACCACCGCGGCCGCCGCCGCGCCGATGATCAGGGGCGTTTTCTTCTTCTTGGCCGCCTGCTGGGCCACCCCGGCGTTGAACTGGCTGATGGCGGCGGTGACGGTGGCGTCCACGTCCAGCTCCGCCTTTTGGCCGCACTGGGAGCAGAAGGCCTGATCCTCCTGCAGCTCGGCGCCGCATTTGGCGCAGAAACGTTTTTTCGGCGCGTCCTTCGCCGTGCCGCACCGGGGACAGAACGCCTGGCCGTCGCCCAGCGGCGCGCCGCAGCTACGGCACACGGCGGTGGGGTTGGTATGCTGGGCCTCATAGTGCTGCTGGGCGCAGCCGAAGGTGGTGCAGCCCCGGTTCTCCTCCCAGCAGCTCTGGTGATGGGGGATGCCGCAGGACGGGCAGACCGTCACCGCCTCGCCCTCCTTGATCTCCGTCTTGCAGTACGGACAGATTTTGCCGATATAGCTCTCCATGGAAGTCCCTCCTTGTTTCGATGGTTTCCCGCCGCCGCGCGGCAAGGAAAATTTTGGCTGTCTTGATTATACATTCTTCAGTGAAAAATTTCAATTATCGTTCAAAAATGCTGAAATACCCGGAAAAGGTATGCAAATTGTTTAGTATTTTACATTTTATGGAAAACGGAAAACAGGCGCAAAGCGCCGTATCCGGGGGCTTGACGCGCCGGCGGAGAAAACCGCGGCGAAGCGGAGGCGGAGGACGGCGCAGAGCGGGCGCCATCCGGGCGGCAGAATTTGGGCAAATTGCCGGGGTTATTTTTTTAACAAGCTGTGAACGACCACCGGCGGGTGCGTCCGGCGGTGTAACGTGAAAAAGAAAGCGGAAGCTAACCTGCACACTTTTGGGGCAAAGTGTGGGTTTTCTGTAACAAATGTAACGATTTTGCAAGAAGGCAAAAACTGGAAAAATTGGCGGCTTGCCCACATGTTTTGTTCAATTCACCAGAAAATCATGCAATTTGGCCATAGGCTATTGATTTCGCACGGAGAGCATGCTATAATTCACCATACAAAGCAAAAAAACTTCCCATGGCGTGTGCAACACCATGGGGGTTTTCATGTCAGATAGGCCAGATTTCCGTCTGAAAAGACGCGATCATAAGAAGAAGGAAACGAAGAATCGCTATGAACCAGTCCGTCAAAAAAGTCTGGAATACCATAAGCACCATTCTGGTGGCGCTGGTGGTGATCCTGGCGCTGCTGCTGGTGGGGGCGCGGCTGCTGGGCATGCAGGTGTTCACCGTGCTGTCCGGCTCCATGGAGCCCACCTATCACACCGGGTCGCTGATCTATGTGAAGAAGGTGGATCCCTATACCATCCAGGCGGGACAACCCATCACCTTCATGCTGGACGAGGACACCGTGGCCACCCACCGGGTGGTGGAGGTGGTGCCCGACGAGGAGGATCCCACGGTGATCCGCTTCCGCACCAAGGGCGACGCCAACGACAGCGTGGACGGCACGCTGGTGCACTATAAGAACGTGATCGGCACGCCGGTGTTCACCATCCCCGGCCTGGGCTATGTGGCCAACTATATCCAGCATCCGCCGGGCCTGTATGTGGCCGTTTCGGCGGGCGCGGTGTTGCTGCTGCTGGTGTTTCTGCCGGACGTGCTGGCGCCGGATAAGGACAAAAAGGAAAAGAAGGGCAAGCGCGCTGCCCCGGATGTGGAAGACGACGCATAAGCGTGTCCGTGCGGCTCAAGTCTAGACTTGAGGTATCTTGTGCCCTGCACAAGATAACAGCGGCTTCTGCGGCATAGAATGCTGTGTCCGGAAGCGGAGATTCTGTATGACTTCGGTACCCCGCCGATGACATAAAACAAAAACGACAATGAAAGGAAGCTCGAGAAATGAAGAAGAAAATTTTGGTGGCTTGCCTGTGCGTGGCGCTGGCCGTTCTGACCATCGCCGGTACGACGCTGGCTTACCTGACCAGCCGCGACACTGTTACCAACACCTTTACCGTTGGTAATGTTGCCATTAAACTGGACGAGGCCAAGGTCGATGAAAACGGCACTGCGGTTACTCCTGCTGAGCGTGTCAAGGAGAACAGCTACAAGCTGATGCCCGGCCATACTTACACCAAGGATCCCACTGTCACCGTGCTGGACGGCAGCGAGGAAGCCTATGTCCGCATGAAGGTCACCTTCAACAACGCCAAGGACATCATTGCCATGTGCACGGATCCTGCGTTTGCTGATGACGACCCCACCGGTGTTGAGAACGCCTATCCTCTGATCCGCATGGTCAACTTTACAGCAAATGCCGCCAAATGGGACGGCATCATCCCCGACAATATGACTGATCTTGGGGATATGCTGGATGAAGGCGACAAGTACTGCGTCTATGATGCGGCGGCTGACACCCTGACTTATTACTACTATTACACCGAGACTGTGGCCGCTCCCGACGGTGACGTCGTGCTGCCCGCGCTGTTCGACGAGATCACCGTTCCCGAGTGGGTCACCGGTGAGCAGCTTGCCAAGCTGAACAACTTCCAGATCGTTGCTGTTGCTGAGGCCATCCAGGCTGACGGTTTTGCCAACGCTGACGCTGCCTGGGAGGCTTTCGAGGGCTAATTAACCATCACAGAACGTCGTAGGGGCGACCCTTGCGGTCGCCCCGGCGGCGGGCTTGCAAAGACCCCACCGCCTGGCGCGGGCCGAGCACACGAATTTGTATCCCATGCAAACGCATTTTGCGCATCTTTTGAGGAAAGGAGGAAAACGACGTGAAGAAGAAAGGTTTGGCATTGGTTCTGGCACTGGCTCTGCTGGTGATCGGCGTTGTCGGCGGCACGCTGGCATGGCTGACCTCCACATCCGATGAGGTGGTCAACACCTTTACCACCAGTGACATCACTGTGACGCTGGAGGAGACGAAGAACGATTTCCAGATGATCCCCGGTTATACCATTGACAAGGATCCTGTCATTACGGTCAAGGCCAACAGCGAGAAGTGCTTCCTGTTTGTCAAGTTGGAGAAGTCTGCGAACTTCGATGACTACCTGACCTATGAAATGGTGACTGGCTGGACGGCTCTGCCTGGTGTGGATGGTGTTTACTATCGCATTGTCGATAAGACAGATGCCGATACCGTTTTCCATGTGCTGAAAGACGATCAGGTTAGCGTTAAGGGCGAGGTCACCAAGGCTATGATGGAGACTGCTAAGACCAGCAAGCCCACTCTGACCATCACCGCGTTTGCCTGCCAGTACATGCAGGACAATGATACCCCCTTCGACGTGGCCGAGGCCTGGGCGAAGGTCGCTCCGGCTACGACTAACCCCTAAACCCCAGCAAGACCCCAAAAAAATAATGCATCACCCCCGCTTGATTGTGTTCCCTCTGCAAAAGGAATGCAGGAACAAATAATGAAAACGAACAAGGAGAATGAGTACATGAAAAAGAAGATCGTGGCACTGTGCCTGTGCGTGGCACTGGCCGTCATCGCCATCGGCGGTGCAACCCTGGCTTACTTCACCGACACTGACAACGAGACCAACACCTTTACCGTTGGCAACGTGAAGATCGACCTGATCGAGAAGCAGCGCGGCGAGAATGGTCTGGAAGACTTCACCCAGGACAAGAAGCTGTACCCCATCGTCGGCTCCGCGCAGGGCGAGAAGGATGCTCTGGGTATGCCCACCGCGAAGAACTATGTTGACAAGATGGTCACCATCGAGAACACCGGTTCTGAAAAGGCTTACATCCGCGCTTATTTCGCCATCCCCTCCGCTCTGGACGATGGCTATGAGACCTTCAATGCTGGCATGAACGTTCTGCATTTCAACTTTGGCAACAAGGTTGAAAATGGCGTTGTTACCTCCACTGAGGGCGTCGAGTGGATCTGGACGCACGGTGGCAAGTGGAACTACTTCGAGACTACTCTGAGCGATGGCATCAAGTACAACGTTTACTACGCTGACTATTATCAGGCTGTTGATGCCGGTGCTACCACTGAGCAGCTCGTGCAGGGCGTGTACCTCGATAAGACCTTCGACATCAAGGACGGCAAGTGCTACGCCTTTGGCAAGGAAGTCACTCTGGACGCTGGTTGGGACTGGAGCAAGGTTTCCTGCCCGGTGTTCGCCATTGCTTGCCAGGCCGAGGGCTTTGACAATGCTACCGCCGCTATGGAGGCTGCATTTGGCGCTCAGTACAATCCCTGGGGCACCGCCGCTTCCAACTGGCAGTAATCACACCCGCAGCTACTATGGCCCTGCACCCTTCGGGGTGCAGGCCATACGAGAGCATCTGCGCCGCGCGGATGTTCTCTTATGGCCTGTCCGGCCATAATCCGTATTTCATCCGTATTTCAACCCCTACAGGGACTTATGCAATAATCAGTTGAGAGGAGCACGGACTATGAAGCGAAAACTGTTGATCCTGTCGGTGCTGGCGATCTGCATCGCCACCTTCGCCGTCGGGACCCTGGCCTACGTCAGTTCCGAGGTCACGACCCACAACGTCATCACCACCGGCGGTGTGGACATCGAGCTGAAGGAAACGGGCGAGGATGGCAAGCCTTTTGAGGATCAGACCGGTATCATGCCCGGCATGGAGGTCACCAAGATCGTCCAGGTCAAGAATATCGGCAAAGCTGAGGCTTGGATTCGACTCAAGATCACCACGACGGTCACCGGCGCAGACGGCAAGACCCTGCCCGCCGATCAGGTGAAGCTGAACATCAATAACGAGTTCTGGGCACAGCAGGGCGAATATCTCTATTACAAGAAGGCCGTGAAGCCCGGCGATATCACCGAGCCCGCTTTCACCACTGTGACCTTTGAAAAGACCATGGGCAACGAATATCAGAATGCCAAGGCGGTCATCACCGTGGACGCTTTCGCCGTGCAGACTGCCAACAACGGCACCACCTGGGATACGGTGAAGCCCGAGAGCTGGCCCAACGACACCAAAACCGGCGTTGACGGCGCTGTGACCGGCTGAGAAAGGAGGAACAGCATATGAAAAAACGTATCATTGCCTTGCTGCTTTGCTGCGTGATGATCTTCACGCTGTCCCCCAGCCTGATCGCCACCGCCATCGCCGACGATGCAGTGGCCCAGCAGTCCGAGCAGCAGGTCGAGGAGAAGCAGACCGACGAGGTCAAGGACGAGACCAAGGACGAAGCTAAGGATGAGACCAAGGACGAGACCAAGGACGAGACCAAGGACGAAGCCAAGGACGAGACCAAGCCTGCCGACGAGCAGAAGCCTGCCGATGAGCAGAAGGACGAGACTCCCGCTTTCGATGTGAAGGCGGCTTATGACGCGCTGATGGCCTGCACCACGGTGGAGGATATGATCGCGCTGTCCGACAAGCTGACCGCCGAGCAGATCGCCATGTTCAGCGCCGAGCAGATCGCCGCCCTGAACGCCAAGTACGACGCGCTGATGCCCGAAGTGCCGGAGGATCTGGGCAGTGTTGTGCCCTTCCTCAATGTGGCACCTCTGGTTTCCGGTACAGCTTCCGTGCGCCGTGCCGCCCGCAACGTGGCCACCCAGGCCGATGATAGCGAGGAGAATAAGGCTGTCGAGCTGAAGAAGACCACTACGGCCAACGGCGACGGTACTTATACCATCACGCTGGAGGCTTACGCCACCGGCGAGAGCACCAGCCAGACCTATACCGAGGCTGTGGATATCGTTCTGGTACTGGATGTCTCCGGTTCTATGGATGATACTATGAAGGCGTACCGTGAAGTGTATTCTGGCGCTTTAGACAAGAACAAGAACTATTATATCCGGGATGGCAGACTCTATCGGGAGATCAGTTATAGTGATCGGCACGGCTCTTGGGGCTATTCTAGCGGACTCTTTGGATGGAATTGGGTATCGTTTACCCCGAAGGACAGCGCTAACGACACCAATACTTCTCATACACAGTTTTATGAACCGACGCCCAGTTCTGACAACAAGATGAAGGCGCTGCAAGATGCCGTGAACGGCTTCATTGACAATGTGGCGAAGAACTCCGCGGACAGCAATATCGCAATCGTCAAGTTTTCCGGTGATAAGACGAACCGTGTTGGCAACGACACCTATCAGGATGGTCGTTACACTTATAACTATACGCAGATCGTCAAGAATCTTACAAAGGCTGGGACGGACGCTACCACTCTGAAAAACGCTGTTAACGCACTGCGTCCTGCCGGTGCGACCCGTGCTGACTTTGGTATGGAGCATGCAAAGGCGATCATTGATGGTGTTGCCAATGACGGCAGAAAAAAGGTCGTCATTATGTTCACCGATGGTCAGCCGACCAGTCAAAGCAGCTTTGAAACCGGTGTTGCAACCGCTGCGATCAGCGCCAGCAAGAGCATAAAGGATGCGGGCGCGACGGTCTATACCATCGGTGTGTTCGACGGCGCGAACGGTACGCCTGTGAATGGTTTCAACGGCGTGTCCAATACCAACAAGTACATGCACCTGGTGTCCTCCAACTATAAGAACGCCACCGGCATGAATAACCCCGGAACGGCAACGTATCCGGCTGACGGCAAGAGCTATTACCTGTCCGCCGGCAGCGCCAGTGAGCTGTCCAGCATCTTCCAGCAGATCAGCCAGGAGGTGGGCGGCACCAAGTCCACGCTGGACGCCACTTCCGTGGTGAAGGATATCATTGCTCCCTCCTTCACGCTGCCTAAGGACGCGACTGCCAGCAACATCACGCTGGAGACCTGGAAATACAAGGGCCCCAGCTATGACGCGGACGATGCCTGGACGAAGAATGCTGACGCCATGGGCGCAACGGCCAGCATTGTGGACGGCCAGGTGAATGTCACTGGCTTCGACTTCAAGGCAAACTGGTGCGGCTTGCATCAGGGCACGCCTGGCGGCAACAAGCTGGTCATCAAGTTCAAGGTTACGCCGAAGACTGGCTTCCTGGGCGGCAATGATGTGCCGACCAATGGCGCGGACTCCGGTATTTACGACAAGGACAACAATCCTGTCAAGAAGTTCGATGTTCCCAAGGTCAATGTGGCGATCGATCCTGTGACCGTTACCGCAGCCAATGAGAACGTCTACCTGCTGGGCAATGTCACTGCTGATCAGCTCAAGAAAGACGCGACCGTTAAGGTTGGCAATGTGCCGCTTGATCTGAGCAAGGCTGACTACGACCTGGAAGCCTGGCAGGCTGCGTATGTGAACATCACGGTTACGGTCAAGGACGCGGCTGGCAATGAGATTTCTACCGCTGGCCTGACCGGTCTGACTGATGACCAGAAGTACACCATTGAGGTGAAGGTCGCCCCCAAGACGGATGGAGCCACCGCTGAGGGCACCAAGGCTACCGAGCAGTCCAAGACTGGCGAGGGCAGCATCAACGTCTTCAAGCCGGAGCTGACCTTTAAGGATTCCACCGCTTACTACGGTGAGGCGGTTCCCGCAAACAACGATTACAGCGGCAACCTTAGTAACACCGAGTGGAAGCACGGCGATGAAGTGGCTGTTCCCGCTGACATGATCGGCACCGCGCCGACGCTGGGCATCACCTACACCCCCGACAGCACCAAGATCACCGACGGCAAGTACGGCAAGAATGACGTGCCTGTCACGGTGGACGTCAAGATCGGCACTGTGGATGTGAAGGAACACACCACGTTCAAGCATCAGGACTGCACCGGTGAGACCTGCACGCTGCCGACTGGCTATCACTTCTGGATCCACATCGAGACCTGCACGCTGACCATCACCAAGACCGGCGGCGCGGCTGACGAGTCCTATGTGTTCGATGTTTACAAGGACGGCAAGAAGTACTCCGAGGTTACCGTTTGGGGTAACGGCACGGAGACCATCGTGGAGCTGCCTGTGGGCACCTACACCATCACCGAGAACACCGGCTGGAGCTGGCGCTATTCTGCCAATAACGGCAGCAGCGCGAATCTGACGGCACAGAATCCCACCGACGAGATCACCTGCACCAACACGCTGAAGAACAATCAGTGGCTGAACGGCTTCAGCACCGTGGTCAGAAACATCTTCGGTCAGAAACACTGAGAAAGGAGGGCATGAACGATGCGTAAAAACAGCTATGAAGGCAAGCATCAGGCCAAGACCGCGCGCGGCGGCCGCATGACGGCGCTGACGGTCGCGCTGGCGCTGATCCTCACCGTGGCCATCGGCGGCACCATCGCCTGGCTGGTGACAAAGACTGACGGCATTACCAATACATTCCAGCCCTCCCAGGTGACCTGCGAGGTGAAGGAGAGCTTTGACGGTACGACCAAGACCGACGTCAACGTGAAGAACACCGGCGACATTGACGCGTTCATCCGCGTCAAGCTGGTGACCTACCGCACGAACGATCAGGGACAGCACATCGGCGGCACAGCGACGCTTCCCACCTTTACGCTGGGTGAGAACTGGGTGGAGTACGGTGATTTCTATTACTACACCAAGCCCGTCGCACCGGATGCTTACACGGAAGTCCTGACTGATGCAGCAATCACGCTGGCGAGTTACGACGACGCTGACGGCGGCCACCAGGCCATCGACGTGATGGCCGAGGCCATCCAGAGCGTGCCGGAAAAGGCTGTTGGCGAGGCATGGGGCGTGAAGATCACTGAGGGCAGTGTCACCGCCTATGTCCCGACGAGCGGTAACTAAAAGGAGGGTGCAGAGATGAAAAAGACGTTCAAAACGATGCTTTCCCTCCTGATGGCGCTGGTTCTGGCGCTGAGCCTGGGCGTGACCGCCTTTGCCCAGAGCACCCAGAGCGCCGCGGACATCGTCTTCACGGGCAAGACGCTGGTGGTGACCCCCAAGACGAATCACACCACCACCGATCTGTTCGGCAATTTCAAGGGCATGATGCCCGGCGATGCGCGGACGGAGAAGATCACCTTCAAGAATGAGAGCGCCACCCCCAACACCGACTATGTGAAGCTGTACATCGTGGCGAAGCCCCATACCGATGAAAATCAGCCGGTGGACCCCCACATCACCAAGACCGTGGATGAGATGAACGACTTCCTGTCCCAGTTCACCATGACGGTGAAGCAGAACGGCAAGGAGATCTTCAATGC
Source organism: uncultured Oscillospiraceae bacterium (assembly GCA_934635545.1). GTDB lineage: Bacteria > Bacillota > Clostridia > Oscillospirales > Oscillospiraceae > Vescimonas. The sequence goes on from CAKTZN010000002.1 coordinate 29,539, forward strand.
CAAGCCCAATAAGGAGGACACCTTCGCGCCGGACGGCTATCTGCTGGGTACCTTCAAGAAGGGCGAGGGCACCACGCTGGAGGTGGCACTGACGCTGCCGCTGGAGACCGACAACGAATACGCCAACCTGGAGGGCGAGGTGGACTGGACGTTCCTCGCGGTGGAATACACCCGCACGCCCGGCAAGCCGCCTACGGTCACTCCCGGATCGCCGAAAACCGGCGACGAGTCCAACATGCTCCTCTATGCCGGCCTGTGCGCGGGCAGCATGGGCATGATCACGGTACTGGTCCTGAACCGCAAGGCAGCAAAGCGGGAAGATTAAAAGAACAAACAAAACCTCCGGCTAAGGCCGGAGGTTTTGTTTTCTATTGACAAAGGGCACTGTCCGGTATATAATAACGGGCGTTATCGATAACGAATGTTATATGCGAGGTGAAGCTATGCCGGCGACCAAAAAGATATCCAAAGAGGCCATTATCGACGCGGCGGTGGACGTGCTGCGGGAGGGCGGCGCGGCGGCCATCAACGCCCGCAGCGTGGCAAAGAAGCTGGGGTGCTCGACCCAGCCCATCTATCTGTCCTTTCAGAGCATGGAGGAGCTGAAGGCCGCCATGACCCGGCGGGCCATGGCGCTGCACACCCAGCATGTGCGGGAGTGGCTGCGCCGTCTGGACGGGGAGAACAGTTGCGGCAGCCAGCACAGCCGCTACGGCAGCTATGGCATGGGCTTTGTCAAGTTCGCGGCGGAGGAGCGGCATCTGTTCCGCTGGCTCTATCTGGACGGGGAGCAGTTCGGCCCCTATCAGGACGACGTGCTGCTGCCGGAGATCATCGCGGCCATGGTGGAGGAGTACGGTTACGACGAGGCGCTGGCCCGGCAGCTTCATCAGGACATGGCCTATTACTCCTATGGGCTGGCGATCCAGGCCAATACGGGCCATCTGCGTCTGACGGACGCGGCGCTGCTGGCCGCGTTCCGCCGGGAGTTCACGGCGCTGGCCGCCTATTACGGCGTGTCGCCCGTCCCGCTGCGGTTCAGGACACAGGAAGAACCCGCAAAACAGCAAGCTTGAAAAGCAGCATAGAAAGAAAGTATTTGCATAGAGGAAACGTGTTATGGAGATTTTCGTTCGGTTACCGAAATTACAGGATTATGACAGTTTTTCCAGGATCGTGGATCAGGTTCAGCAGCTTCATGTTGATTGGAGACCGGATGTCTATAAACCGGTAAGCCCTTTCGTTACGAAAGAAAGGTTTGAAGAGATTTTGAAGGGGGATACCTGGTATGTTGCGGAGGCAGACGGTATGGTCGTGGGTGTTATGGAAGTTGTCAAACGCCATGTTGAAAGCCCTTCGCAAGTAACAAAAGACATCTTATTTATCACTTCCCTCGGGGTTGCGCAAGAATATCGCGGGAAAGGAATCGGGCACCGGTTTTTTGAAAAAGTGAAGCAAATCAAAGAAGAACATGGCTTTGATTCTATCGAGCTGCAGGTAGATGCCAAAAATACAATGGCATATGAGATGTACAGGCGCCATGGGTTTACGGAAAAGTCGATCAATATGGAGCTGAAATAAACCGCGCTGCGGGCAGCGTTCCGCCGGGAGTTCACGGCGCTGGCCGCCTATTACGGCGTGTCGCCCGTCCCGCTGCGGTTCAGGACACAGAAAAAGTAAGCGGCGAAGGCGTGATTTTCCTCTGTTTTAGGGTATGTCAAGACCTTTTGACATACCGGGAAAGCGAAGAAATCGTCTATGCAAAAGCCATTTGATAGACAGCGGCATTGAATTTGATTAGAGTGGACACGAAAAGAGGTACAGCTATGGAGCTCGGAAGTCAAATTAAAAAATACCGGAACGAGCTTTCATTGTCCCAGGATGCTTTGGCCGAAAAAGTCTATGTTTCGAGGCAGACAATTTCAAACTGGGAAAATGGAAAAAGCTATCCCGATGTGAACAGTCTTGTTCTTCTGAGCGAAGTATTTCAGACCTCTATTGATCGTCTAATCAAAGGAGATGTCGAAGTTATGAAGAAACAAGTCAGAAGTGAGGATACACGGGAGTTTAAGCGCCTAAATACGCTATATTTTATTCTGTTTTTGGCGCTGATGGTATCACCGATCCCGCTGGCGTATTATCTCAGAATTACGGGAATTGTCATTTGGGCAGTTTTGGCGGCAGCAACGCTTTTCGTTGCTCTCGCCGTCGAGAAGAAGAAAAAGCAATTTGATATTCAGACGTATCGAGAGATCATTGCTTTCTCAGAAGGGAAACGGCTCGATGAAATTGAAAAGGAGCGCGAGAACGGAAAACGATCCTATCAAAAAACACTGCTGATCATGGGGTCAGGTATTGTCACATTGATTATCGCCGTCGTGTTTGGGCTGCTGTTGAAGTAACGATTATAATTTATGCTGGAGGAATACCTGATGGAATTAGCGGTGAATTGTGAGATGAATTTCAGAGCAGCCGTTATGCAGGACTTGCCCCGGCTGAAAGCTATGTATCAGCAGATCGTGAAAAATATGGAGAAGCAGGGTATTTTCATTTGGGATGATATTTACCCCTCAGACTTTTTTGCGGAGGATATAGAAAAGCAGCAGCTTTATGTTTTGACCGATCACGAGAAAATCCTATCGGCGTTTGCCCTGTGTGATACCAACGCGGGAGAGAAGGCCGTTCAATGGCAGGAGAACAGCGCAAAAGCGTTGTATATTGACCGGCTGGGTGTCAATGTCCAATACGCAAAAAGGGGTATTGGCAGTTTCATGCTCGCAAAAGCGAAAGAGGCTGCAAAGGCATCCGGAGCGAAGTATCTGCGGCTCTTTGTCGTGGACGTAAATGAGCCAGCAATGAAACTTTATATCAAAAATGGGTTCATCAAGGCTGGCGGCGCTTTCAACGAAGTATTCGATGATGGCTTTACGCTGCACGAATATGGATATGAAATAGAAATTCAATAAAAGCTAACAGGAAACGGGAGAAATACGTTATGAAGAAACTGGAAATAAAGACAGAACGCATGACGCTGCGGCCCATGTCCGACGGCGAGATCCAGGCGCTGATGGAGCGGCTGGATTCCGACGAGGAGCGGGCCGCCTACGGTGAGATGCTGGACGGCTGCCAGCGGGATCCGGAGAACCGGATCTGGTACGCGCCGTGGAAAATGGCGCTGAAGGACGGACCGGAATACATCGGCGACCTGGACTTCAAGGGCCCGGCCAAGGCCCACGCGGTGGAGATCGGCTACGGCGTGCAGCCGGAGTATGAAGGACACGGCTATACCACCGAGGCGGTGAAGGCCATGGCGAAATGGGCATTTCAGCAGAAGGACGTGGTATTTGTAGAGGCCGAGACCGCCCCGGACAACAGGGCTTCCCAGCGTGTGCTGGAGAAGTGCGGCTTTGTGCCGGACGGAACGATGGGCGAGGAGGGGCCGCGCTTCGTGCTGGAGAGCCCGCTGACCAACTGGACGCCCATCTACATGCTGTTCGGCATGGCCATCGGGATGTCCATCGGGCGGATGCACGGCCAGATGCTCTGGGGCCTGGCGCTGGGTATCAGCCTCGGCTCCGCCGCGGGTCTGCTGCTGACCAGTGCCGCGCAGAAGAGCCGCGAGGCCCTCCGCCAGCAGCGGAAAACGCATGCGTGAATGGGGGAAAGAACGCGGACGGCATCTTCAGACGCCGAGGGCAGATGCACCCTTTTTCGATAAAAAACTGCTCATCGTGAGCCAATCACGGTGAGCAGTTTTGTTTTGCGCGGATTCAGACAAGCGTGTCATCCAGCAGGAAGTCGATGACGCCGATATTGAGAATGCCGTTGTCGTCATACCAACGCTTGCGGATGTCATGACGCACGATGATCTTCGGGAAGGAATCGCCGGTCAGCGCGAAAGGCTTGTTCTCAGCGATTGCCTTTTCCTCCGTTCCCAATGCGTAGGCGGACTGAATATAGGTCTTCTTGCCGCCGGAGGCTGCAATGAAGTCGATTTCCCGCGCAACCGGCACGACCTTTCCTTTGGCATTTTTCTCATTGCCATAGACAATGCCGATGTCAACGGCGCATTCGCGGATCATCAGCTCATTGAAAATGATGTTCTCCATAATGTGCGTCATTTCCTGCTGGCGGAAGCCGATACGGGCATTTCGCAGTCCAATGTCCTCACAGTAGTATTTGTTGGGATAGTCAAAATAGCTCTTGCCCTTGACATCCCAGCGTTTGCATTCGGTGAAGAGGAAGGAATCCGATAAGTGATCCATATAGGCTTTCACGGTGTTCAGGGC
>CAKTZN010000003.1 GCA_934635545.1 uncultured Oscillospiraceae bacterium
GACCGCCTGCACCGGACATTACGCAGTTCTTCACACGCAGGAGGTCACTGGTTCGAGTCCAGCAGTCTCCACCAAATCCCACCTCATTTGAGGTGGGATTTTTCTTTTGTCTGAACGCCGCAAACCGTTGATATGACGCGGTTTTTGGGCTTGCTCTCTAACAACTTTGATACAACTCTCCAACAGGTCAGCACCAACTTCCGTGCAGCTTTTTGGCAGGTCTTCAGCGACTTTGCAACAAAAGATGTGGCACTTATGTGGCACCTGCTGCTTATCCAAGAGCCGCACAGACCTTGTTGGCCGTGTCCTGCTGGCGTGTCTCGTGCTGGTAATGGGTGTAGACACGGAGCGTCATATCTACCGTTGTATGCCCCGCGAGATACTGAATCTCTTTGATGTCCAGCCCGCTTTCAAAAAGCCGTGTGATGTAGGTATGCCGCAGCAGGTGAGGCGTGACGTGGAAATCAAGGCTTCGCACCATCTTGGAATTGGTGGCCTTGGTGCCGAGTTCCGCCGGATCATCAACTGTTCTTCGCCGCACCATGTCCCACAGATTGGAGAAACTGCTTTGCGACAGGGGCTTGCCGTTTTCCATGTGCAGGACGAAAGGGCTTCCGCCGGAGCTTTTAAGCCCCTTCAGCGTGTCCAGAAGCGTCGGGGGTATGGGAATATCCCTGACAGCCGCCGAGGTCTTCAGAGCCTCGCTGACAACGGTTTGAGCGCTTGTGAATACCGCGTTGTGCCGAACGTGGATGATTTGCTTGTCGAGCTCAACATCCTCCCACATCAAGCCGCAGATTTCACCCCGCCGCATCCCTGTTTGAAGGGCGATCAAGCAGAACAGATATGCCCGTGTGCTGCTTACCGCGTCCAGAAGCCGCTTTGACTGATCCGCAGTCAGGGCGGTCTTTTCTTTTGTGCGAACGCCTTTGCTCTTGATCTTTGTGGGCACGGGCGACTTGGCAATCAGGTTGTTATCCACGGCGGCATTGAACACGCCTCGCAGAATCTGAATTACCTTGTCATTGAGGCTCTTGCTGTTCTTAGCCAGTGCCGCCACGATCAACTGAATCTGCATGGGTGATACTTTCTTCAAAGGCACGTCCCGCAGAAACGGGTAAATGTGGTTGTTCAGGGCATTCCTGAGAGCTTCCAATGACTTCTGCCGCAGGTATGGCTTTTTGTAAACGTTGAACCACACCTCTGCATACTCTCCGAAGGTGGAATTGTCAAGGATGTCCAGCCCTGTGCCAATCTGAAGCATGACCTCTTTCTTCTTTTGCTCTAACCCCTCCTCCGTTTTGGAACGAATCCATTTCCGCTTGCCGTTGGGCAGCATGACCGATGTTCTATACAGTTTATTTGCCATGATTGTTATCTCCTTATGTATCCGAAATACACAAGGCTACGGATAACAACAATTAGATTGCAAAATCTGTATGATGTACTATTATAACGATTTCACAACGCATTTGCAATGCTATAATAGAGACATCAAGTGAGAGATACAACACCTCACAAAACAAAATGAAAAATAAAGGAGAAAAAATTATGTACGCGAATCTTTTGACTTCTACGATTGAGATGACCAAGACCGAGGCCGCTGCCGCCGGTAAGCTGAACAGTGCCGAGTTTGCCGATTTGAAGGAACTCCGTGAAACGTTCCCCACCTATAAGATTATGATTGTAAAGCCCGCAGCCAAGAAGGGCGACCACTTCAAGGGACTGACGCTCAAATACATGGAGAACTATATTCAGCGTCACAATAAGGATGTGCTGGTAGACTTCTATAAGTTGTGTGGCAAAGACGAAAGCGGCAAGAAGGTCGAGTTGGCTGCTACTGCTACCTATGGTGAAATCAAAATGTGGTTTCTGGATAAGTTTCCCGAAATTGAAAAGATGAACGCAGATGTCAATAAGATCATTGAAAATGCCCGTGACAGCCGTGCAGCACGCAACGCATCCTGAATCAATCACAAGAACAGAAAGGAGATACGATTATGGCTAAGATGACGACCGCGATCCGTCTGGATTTTGATAAGAACCTCATTATTCTGAATAGTACGTTTGCTAAGAAGGTCAGAAGAATTGGCTCCCCTGAGTATAGCCAGTTCCAAGAGGTACACAGCGAGTTCCCTACTTTCAAGGTTGTCCAGCGTCAGATCAGGAAAAAGTCCGATCAGGAGCATTACAAAGGGCTTACCTATGACTACATGAGGGCGTATATCACTGAAAATGTGGGCAAAGAGGGTGCCTCTGACGAAGAACGGAAAGCCGCCGTAAAAGAAGCACTTGACGTGTTGGAAAACAAGATTTTCATTTCCAAGTGCCACAGCAACACACAGCGTTATCCCGCAATCAAGAATTGGTTTCTGGCTACATATCCCGAAGTCAAGGAAGTTTATAAGAAAGAAGCCGCGTAATAATCCGCCAGCCAGAGGCCAAGAGGTTATGAAAAATGAATACAGCATGATACCGCCGTTTCCAAGATCGGAAATGGCGGTATTTCTTACTTTTGAGACAAATAAAGCAACGATTTTTGACTTTTTGTAAAAAATATTGTATAATATTTATAGAAAGTGAGAGAAAGATATAACTCGCTTTCAATTTGGAATGAAGGGGGGGAATAAATATAAAACGATATCAGAGCGTTTTTGAACGTTACTTAGATGCAGCGGAAAAGACAGCAGATGTTACGCTTCGTTGGTACTACCAAAAGTAGATGATGATGGCAAATCTGCTGAATGATGCTGAAATAGAACGTATCGCGGATCGTGTACTTGAGCGGTTGCGTGTTACCATCGACATCGATAATCTGCGTCAAGTCCTAAAGGAACTTGATGACGAGATCAACAAGCTGGGGAAATGATCCCCCAGCTTGTAAAAAATAAAATTTGAGAAAGAGGAAAAGGAGATTTCCTATGGAAAGATACACATTTCCTAATTAGAGATTTGTTTGCGTTCATCGTGAACGTCCCACAGCGAACTTCTTAGGAATCAAAAATGAGAACTGGATGGCTGCGGCTCGTGATCTTACTCCCCATGCCCTGCTGTTGTATCTGTATTTTGCAGCCAATGCCAACAATTATGTTTTGGCAGTATCTCCGGCGGCGATCCGCCAAGCCATCGGTATGCCACGCTCGACATACCACGATCAATTTCATGTGCTGGAAGATAAGGGCTATCTGATTCCGACCAAGGGTAACACCTTTGATTTTTTTGAAGTACCGCGTCCGCGTACCGTCAGAAATGATGAGGAAAAGTTGGAAGTCGGACAGAATTTTGAAATGTGTACGGCTGACGGCTGCCCTGATGAACAGGCCGATCAAAATGTATTGGGAGAGGATATAGAAATAAATAATATCCAATTTCCAGATAATGAGATAAATAATGGGGAACTGCGAGAATTTCTCAAGCAATACTGTGATCCAGCAGAGCATACACCCCCAAAAGAAGAAAAAACCGAAGAATACCCCCTAATTAAGGCGGACTTCGTATTTTAATATTTTAAGGAGAAAAAGGTATGAAATTTTTTATTTCCAGCAAGGCAATGCTGGACGTTAATTTTGAAGTAGAAGCCAATAGCAAGGGCGAGGCCATGGACAAATTCAGAAGCGGCTTCTTTGACTATTGGGACATTCCCACAGATGTGAAACCTGAAATTTGCGGAGATCACGCCATTGTTACAGGGAATGAGAATGGAACCTATCCGCTGCGTTTGACTTTTTCTCTCTATGACGAAGTTTGAGCAACGCATCTATAATTCCTTGAAACGCAAAGGACTATCCCCATAGTTTGAACACGCTGGTGTTTATGCGATCCTCTTGGATGGGCGGATCGTCTACATCGGCAAGAGCTTCAATATGCTGGCACGCATGGCGTAGCACTATGCGGGGATTCAGATGCAGGCAGAGCATATGGAAAAGGTCTTTCTGACAGAGCGGATCCATGACGACGCTGTCGCCTATCTGAAGGAGCGCTTTCAGGTGGTGCAGGGTACTTCCACCGAGGCGACGGAGATCATCCGCCAGGCCCAGGGCTGTGCCGGTATCCTGATCCGCTCCGCCAGGATCACGGCAGAGGTCATGGACGCCATCCCCACCCTGAAGGTCATCGCCAAGCACGGCATGGGCGTGGATAACATTGATGTGACTCACGCCACGGAAAAGGGCATTCAGGTGGTCAACGCCCCCTACTCCAACATGAACGCTGTGGCCGAGCATATCGTAACGCTGATGCTGGCCCTGAGCAAACGCATTGTCCGTATGGACAAGCTGACCCGTCAGGGGCAGTTCACCCAGCGCAACACCTATAAGACCACCGAGCTGAAGGACGCCACCGTGGGCATTATCGGTCTGGGCAAGATCTCCCGCCTGGTGGTGAAGAAGTTCTCCGGCTTCGAGATGCACATCATCGCCAGCGACCCCTTCGTCAAGCAGAAGGACGTGGGCGATCTGCCGGTGACCATGGTCTCCGCCGACGAGGTATACCGCACCGCGGATTTCGTCATCGTCCATACCTCCCTGTTCCCCTCTACCTTCCATCTGGTAGGCGCGCAGCAGTTCCGGATGATGAAGCCCACCGCGTACCTCATCAATGCCGCCCGCGGCCCCATCATCGACGAGGTGGCCCTTGTGGAAGCGCTGGATGCCGGTGAGATCGCCGGTGCGGGACTGGATGTCTTTGAGCAGGAACCGCCCGCGCAGGATAACCCCCTCTTTGCAATGGATAATGTGATCGTGTCTCCCCATAATGCGGCGCTCAGCGACGGTGCCCTGCGGGCCATGGCCATGGACAGCGCACTGGGGATCACAGAGTACTTAACGGGAAAGCCCGTCACCTATCCGGTGAACCGGGCCGTACTGGAACGATAAAAGGAGTGAAAGAAACATGTCATTTACAAAGGTATACCGCTTCCAGAACCTGCCCGGTTATGAAAGCGTCATTTCCAAGGGCAATTCCGAGATGACCTATATGGGCTTTGGCCGCATCCTGCTGGAGGCCGGACAGACTCTGGAATACACCGTGACCGGCGAGGAACAGGCCATGGTGCTGCAGCAGGGCGACTTCCAGGCTTGGGTGGAATACGACGGCCAGATGGTCATCAATGGCCGTGAGGGTGCCCGAGGCAATGTCTATGACGACATGCCCACCGCCCTGTATCTGCCACCCCGCGCCAAGGTGAAGCTCACCAGCAAGAACGGCATGGAGGCCCGCGTCTATACCGCCTACTGCGACGAGGGCAACGCGCCTTACTTCTGCCCGCCCGAGGAGATCGAAGAGGGTGAGCCGGGTGAGTACATCTATAAGCGGAAGTACCGCTTCATCTTCGGCCAGCCCGGCAAGCACAACGACCATATCACCAAACTGCTGATTGTGGGCGAGACTGTGTCCGTCCCCGGCGGCTGGATCGGTTTCCCGGCCCACCGCCACGACTATGAGCGCCCCGGCAAGGAAGTGGTGCTGGACGAGATCTTCTCCTTCCAGATGACCTCCGAGGGTACCGGCAAGGGCGGCGTATTGCAGCATGGCTACGATCTGACCGACGACAACCAGAAGCTGTGGGACGAGGTCAATGTCATCGAGGAGAACAACACCGCCGTGGCGCTGCCGGTAGGTTATCATACCACCGTGGCGCTGCCCGGCACCGTGGCATATCTGCTGTGGGGTCTGGCCGGTGACACCAAAAAGTACAAAGTGCAGTTTGACGAGCGCTATTCCTGGCTGGAGGGCTGCCTGTACTAAGCGAGGATAAGGAGCCATGTAATGAAGCTATTAGAAGAGATCCATGCAGTACCGTTGCAAAACGGTGAGCTGGCCATCTGCTGGCTGGGTCAGGCGGGCTTCTGGCTAAAGGATGCCCAAGGACACACACTGGTGCTGGATCCCTATTTCACCAACTGCGGTCAGCGTATTAAGGGATTCAAGAGGTTGTCAGCCCAGTTGATCGATCCAGCGGAGGCAGCGCCGCAATACTACGTCACCACCCACACGCATTTCGACCACTTTGATTTCGACGCCATCCCGATCATTGCCCGCAACGCTCCACAAACACTATTTCTGGGGCCGGGAAGCTGCGTAGAAGAGCTGGAAAAGCTGGGCGTGCAGGAAGGGCGCTGCTGCCTTTTGGGGCGCGGAAGCCTTTATACCGACCGTACGGTGACCATTCGGGCGATCCTTGCAGATCACGGCGACATGGCCCCGGACGCCATCGGGGTGCTGCTGGAGATGGGCGGACACCGGCTGTACTTCTCCGGCGATACCGCTTTTCATGAGGAATTGTTCCAGACGGTGGCCCGGTTTCGGCCGGAGGTGGTATTCCTGTCCGTCAACGGTCAGTTCGGCAACATGAACGCGGAAGAGGGTGCCCGTGCAGCGGCGCTCTGCGGCGCAAGGTACGCCGTGCCCTGTCATCTCTGGACATTTATGGAGCATCAGGGCGACCTTTACCGTTTCTGCAAGCGGTTGGAAGAAAACAAAAGCTGTTCACCGCGCCTCTTTGCCCAAGGGGAGATTCAGATATTGAACAGCAGCAACGAATTATTGGAAAGAGGAGAGCGATATCTATGAAAGCGATCCGTTTTATGCAGCCGGAGGTCATCGAATACTCCGATATCCCTGCACCCCAGGTCAAGGACAACGAGGTTCTCGCCAAAATCGCCTATGCCGGTTTCTGCGCCACGGACATCGAGCTGCTGACCGGTGAAATGGTACATATCAAGAACGGCAACACCAAATACCCCATCATCCCCGGCCATGAATGGAGCGGCACCATTGTGGCAGTGGGCAAGGACGTCCGCGATTTTCAGGTGGGCGACCGGATCACCTCCGATGTGAGCCTGGGCTGCGGCGAGTGCGATGAGTGCCGGAAGGGGCATTATAACCTATGTCCCAACCGCGAGGTCATCGGCTCCTATAAAAACCGTCAGGGCGTGTTTGCCGAATATGTGGCCGTACCCCAGCGCCATGTCTACAAGATCCCCGAGGGACTGAGCATGGAGGAGGCCGCCCTGGCCGAGCCTGCCGCTACCGCCATGTACGCCGTCAGCAAGGCGAAGATCCCTGCGGGCGCGGAGGTTCTGGTGATCGGCGACGGCCCCATCGGCCAGTTGGCCGCGCAGTTGGCCAATATCGCCGGTGCCAGCAAGGTCATCATGGCCGGAAGCTGGGATGAAAAGCTGGCCATCGCCAGGGAGTGCGGCATCAGCCTTACTCCGCCTCCTTGATAGCAACAGCCGGCACCATCGGTACCATTATTCCGCCCAGTGTTTGCATGGTGGTGTACGCTGTTGCGGCAAACGCATCCGTTACCTCCCTGTTTACTGCAGGCTTTCCTGTTGGTATCATTACTGGTGTTGCGCTGTGCCTCTATGCTTATTTTTCCTCCAAGCGGCGGGGCTATCGTCCGGTGGAAGTTCACCACTATACAGCCAAGGAGGTTTGGCATATCTTTATCGATGCCATTCCTGCGCTGATGATCCCGGTTTTGGTGCTGGGCAGCATTTACGGCGGCATCTGTACGCCGACAGAGGCGGCAGCCTTTGCCTGCATGTATGAGCGGTATCTCAGCTTCGACCCCCAGCGGGATAGGGATAACGAGATCAGCGTTCAGTGCCATGCCGCGTTTGTGGCCGCCAAAGACGGTATCAGGAAAGCCTCTCAGGCCGGTGTGCTGGTTGGCTGGGGTACGGATCAGACCATGCAGGAGTTTTTGGAGATGCCCGGCCGTGAGTTCGTTGCCAGAGCGCACATGGGGCTGAGCAATGTGGAGCTGCTGAAGCAGGCGACCATCAACAGCGCGAAGATCGTCCGGCAGGACGACCTCAAGGGCACCGTTAAGGTGGGAAAGCTTGCCGACCTGATCGTGGTGGACGGTGACCCCGTGGCAGATATTTCCTTGATGAACCGGGAGCCCGCCCATGTTCTGAAATCCGGCAAACGTGTTATTCTGTGACTTTCCTTTTCTTGCAAACGAAAACAAGTACCGCCTCATACAGGAAAAGCATCGGCTGCAAAGCCGATGCTTTTCCGTACCTTGCGGTAGTTCACGTTGCAGGCTGCCGGCCTATGCGCTGGCCGCCTCCCAGTTCTTTTCCCACTACAATCCCAAGACCGTGGAGTGGTTCATGTCCATTCTGTAAGGCGCCGACGGAGGAATAATTGCCTTGCAAAAATGCCTGGTTTGCGCTATGATTTCCTTGAGGTGATCGTATGGAACTGCGTGTCTTGCGCTATTTTCTCGCTGTTGCGCGGGAGGAGAATATCACAAAGGCGGCGGCGCTGCTCCATATAACGCAGCCGACGCTTTCCCGTCAACTGATGCAGTTGGAGGACGAACTGGGCGTCAAGCTGTTCCGCCGCAGCCAGTATCGCGTTGTCCTGACAGAGGACGGGATGCTGCTGCGCCGCAGGGCGCAGGAGATCGTGGAGCTGGCGGACAAGGCGGAGCGGGAATTGCAGCGCCACGAGGAGGAACTGACCGGCGAGATCGCCATCGGCTGCGGTGAGACCGCCGCCATGACGTTTCTTTCGGAGCATATCCGGGCGTTCCGCAGGCTTCATCCACTGGTGCAGTTCCGCATTTACAGCGCCATCGCCGACGATGTGAAGGAGCGCATTGAGAAGGGGCTGCTGGACATGGGCTTGCTGGCCGAGCCGGTGGACATTGGCCGCTACGCGTTCCTGCGGATGCCGCAAAAGGATCGTTGGGGTGTCCTGCTGCCCATAGAGCACCCGCTGGCGCAAAAAGAAGCCGTCACGCCCAACGATCTGATTGACATTCCGCTGCTGATCAGCGGCCGCGAGACGGTCCGTAACGAGCTGGCGGGCTGGTTCGGCGATGCCTATGAGAAGATTGAGGTGGCCGCCACCTTCAACCTGATCCTGAACGCCGCCAACATGGTGAAAAACGGCATCGGCGCGGCACTGTGCTATGATTTCGGCAGTCTCTCCGACGCACTGACCTTTGTGCCCCTTTCTCCGAAGTTGGAAACGGGAACGGTGCTGGCGTGGAAGAAGGATCAGACATATTCTCCGGCGGCAAAGCAGTTTCTGGACGATATCAAAAATACGCTTTAGGCATTTCTGCTTTCTCAAAACAGGTATTCGACATAGGGAATAAACCGTTATATAATACAGACATCCCAACAGGATGTCTGTATTTTACTTTTAGGAGTGATGGCCATGACAAAGGACGAGGCCAGCCAACGCTACCGGATCCCGCCCCATATTCTGGACGAATATGAGAGCTGGGGATTGTGCGGCGCGGTGAAAAAGGTGATGGGCGCGTGGCAGTACGATGATGAAGATCTGGAGCGGCTCAGCACCATCATGACGCTGCACGACATCGGCTTTACCGCCGAAGAGGTGGAGACCTATATGCGTCTCCTGCTGGAGCAGCCGGACAGCGACAGGCAGCGGCTGCGGATGATGGAGGAAAAGCGGAAGGAAACCTTGGACGAGATACACTTCCATGAACGCCAGCTTCAGCGACTGGATTATCTGCGCCATGAGATACAAAAAGAAAAAGGAGTGTAACCCCATGAAAAAACTGCTTTCCTTGCTGCTGGCGGCAACCATGCTGCTGGCGCTGGCCGCCTGCGGCACGGCCAATGCCGGTAACGATGCGGCGGTCGAACCGAAAGACGACGTCACATCTGACGCCGCCGATCCCGCGCCCACTGAGGAAACGCCGGAGGGCACCGGCAGCAAGGTGCTGGTGGCCTATTTCTCCGCCACCGGCCATACCAGGACCATCGCGGAATACCTGCAAACGGCGCTGGATGCCGACCTCTATGAGATCGTGCCGCAGGAACCCTACACCGCCGATGATCTGGACTATAACACTGACGGCTGCCGGGCCAACCGGGAGCAGAACGATGATGCCGCCCGCCCCGCCATCTCCGGCAGTGTGGACAATATGGACGGGTATGATGTAGTGTTCATCGGCTATCCCATCTGGTGGGGACAGGCACCGAAGATCGTCTATACGTTTTTGGAGAGCTATGACCTCTCCGGCAAGACGGTCGTCCCCTTCTGCACCTCCGGCGGCAGCGGAATTGACGGCAGCCTCGGCGGCATTCAGGCGCTGGCGCCTGATGCCGATTGGCTGGCAGGGCAGCGGTTTTCCGCTGGTGCCAGCGAAGCGGATGTGCAGAGCTGGGTGGATAATTTAGGACTATAAAATAAAAAAGGAGCGTGTACCATATGAAAACAATGGACAAAGAAGCTTTTGCGCAGCAGGATGCCTTCGGCGTCGGTGCGCCCAACGACGCCTATGCCCGGTATTTTATCGGCCAGTCGTACCTGAAGCCCCTGACGCAGCCGGGCGCGTCCGCTGTGTTCCTGGCCAATGTGACCTTTGAGCCCGGCTGCCGGAACAACTGGCACATCCACCACGCCACCAAGGGCGGCGGACAGCTTCTGATCTGTACCGCCGGCGAGGGCTGGTATCAGGAGGCGGGCAAGGACGCCGTCAGCCTGACGCCCGGCACGGTCATCACCATCCCGCCGGAGGTGAAGCACTGGCACGGGGCCAAGGCCGATTCCTGGTTCAGCCACATCGCGGTGGAGGTGTCCGGTGAGAACACCAGCAACGAGTGGTGTGAGCCGGTCACAGACGAGGAATACGCCAAGCTGAAATAAATCTGAATCATGGAGGAGCATAACATGAAAGCATTAGTCGCCTATTTTTCCGCCAGCGGACAGACCGCGAAGCTGGCAAAGACCATCGCCGGTGTCACCGGCGGCGACCTCTTTGAGATCGCGCCGGAGACGGCCTATACCGCCGTCGATCTGGACTGGATGGACAAGAAGAGCCGCAGCACCATCGAGATGAAGGATCCCAAGAGCCGCCCCGCCATCGCGGGCAAGGTGGCGGACATGGCGCAGTACGACACCGTGTTCGTGGGCTTCCCCATCTGGTGGTATCAGGCCCCGCGCATCATCGAGACGTTCCTGGAGAGCTATGACTTCTCCGGCAAGACCGTCATCCCCTTTGCCACCTCCGGCGGCAGCGGCATGGGCGGCGAGGATATCCTGAAGGCCGCCTGCTCCGGGGAGACGAAGTGGCTGCCCGGCAAGCGCCTCAGCAGCCGAGAGAGCGTCGCCTCCGTCCAGAAATGGGTGGAGAGCCTGGATATCTGAGCAGGGAAGCGGTAAGAGCATGGCGTGAAGTGCAGAAAATTGCACTGGCGTGGCATTGGGCCATCCTGCCCCAAACGAGGAAACGAACGGAGGCGTATCGGGCGGACACAGTGGACGCTCCATTGGGCCGAGAGTACGCAAAAGAGGCGGAAAGCGTTGGTATTCAACGCCTTCCGCCTCTCGTCGTGTCTTTATCCGCAGGAGGACACCGGTTCGAGCCCGGCAGTCTCCGCCAAAACCTTGGAAGCCCTGCGCTTCCAAGGCTTTTTCTTTTTTATATATAAGTTATATGGACTGCATCGCGGATCGGATCTTTTCCAGCGTGACATCCCGCGGGCAGACAGCGTCCGACTCCGCCGCGTGGGTGATGAGATCCAGAAAAGCGTCGGTGATGGTGGCCTCGCCGATCTGCACGTTGCAGTACTCGCCGGAGTTTTCCAACGGCAGCACAAAGTGCGTGCCCACATACTCCCGGACGGCGATCATCACGTCCTGCGGCAGGCGCAGCCGCTGGGGCTTGGCGATGCGCAGGATCCGCTCCCCCTCCGCACAGTCCTGATACAGCCGCTCCAGTACGGTCTTCCGGATATCCGGCGGGGCGGGGATGGCGCCGTTCTGGGGCAGGTCATAGATAAAGCCCGTCTCCGCAAAGAGCCGCAGACCGCCCTCATAGAAGAGCCCGGTGTAGGCCTGGCTCCGCAGCAGCTCACCATAGGTCAGGATGGCCTGGATCAGCGCGTCCCGCTCCGGCACCTGGGGCAGGATCAGACGGTCCAGGATATCCGCGTCCGCGTAGGGAACCAGACAGGGCTGAAATTCCAGAAAGCCGGAGCGGTGGGGCCGGGTGTCCACGCTGTTGTAGTACTTGAGGATGCTGAGGGTGTCAAAGCTCCGGTTGAAGAGCGGCTTTGCCCCGGCCAGCAGGGCCTGGGCGCCCTCCTGCCAGCAGCGCAGCATTTCCGGTTCCCGGAGCACCATGGCCTGTTGGCCGTCCCGGTGCAGCAGAAACACCGCCTGGGGCATCAACAGGCAGTAGGGGAAGAGCACGCCGGCGTGGGGAAGCGCCACATGGGCGGCATAGCTGTACCAGAGCTCATAGCGGAAGCGGCTGCTGAGAAGCATGGGCAGCGCGTCAGACAGCTCGTTGAGGTTGGCGGTGGCCGCCTCCGCCTGGGGCGCCTTCCAGAATTCCACCAGTTGGGCCACCTGCAGTTCCTTGCCGTCCAGTCCGCAGAGGATGGAGAGGCTTCGCTGCAGCCAGCTTTTGGGAAAGCCGGGAAAGAAGATCAGCCGTCCGCCCAACCGGCTGCTCTCCGAGAGGAGCGCGGCCAGCGTGTTGAGGATGGCGGCGTCGCCGGAGAGCAGCGCGGTTCCCTTGGGTGTCCCGGAGGACGCGGGCCAGACCTGATAGGGGACAGGCGTGGCCTGGAAGGATTGATCCAGCCGCTCCAGCATGAGCCGCACGCAGGCGCGCCGCTCTACCACATCCGGCCCCAGAAGCTCACCCTCAAGCAGCTCCATCAGCTCTGCCTGCTGGGCGGCGGAGGCCCGGAGATGGGGCAGCAGATTGTCCACGTCCTTCCGGGAGGGCTTCCGGCTGCCGCTGAGGATGTTTTGCAGGTTGGGCCGGTTCAGTCCCGCCGCCCGGGCCAGCGTGGCATGTGGCACACCGCTTTCCTCCACCAGATTTTTGAGATACACGCTGAAACGGGACATGCCGCTGTCCTCCTTTGAGATTTTTCCCTGACACATGCCTTGACACAGATTGCCATTGCAGACACTTTACACTAAAATGAGGCAAGAAGCAATGCAGCCCCGTGAAAAAGGAGGAAAAAATATGAATCGCAAATGGATGCTGTGGAGCCTGCTGCTGGTACTGGTGCTGAGTCTGACCGCCTGCGGCGGGACCGCCCCGGCGGAGGATGTTCCACAGGAGGATACCACACAGTTGGAGGAAACCACCCTGCCGGAGGACACGGTGGGCAGCGGCGAGGCCGCGGGCCCCGGCGTGGAGGCGACCGGAACGCCTGCCAAAACCGGCGGTGAGCTGGTATTCACCATGGACTACGACCAGGGTCTGCTGGACGGCAGCGGTGAGAGCGGATGGTTCGTCTCATCCTGGCTGGCCAAGGGCTACGGCACCCGGTACTACGCTGTCTGTCCCGCCACCGGCCAGGTGATCCTGGGGGAGGAGGGCGCTCCGGTGGTCCTCTGCGGCACCGGCCTGGTCCGCTTCGTCTGGAAGGACGCCGGCGGCAATGAGACCACCGCCGACACGGCCTATTTCATGCAGGACGAACCCCGGACCTACACCCTCTGCGCGCAGATCTACGGACTGGATGGCCAGCTCCGGGAGGAGCGGGAGATACTGACCTGGACCCAGAGCGAGGCGGATCCCTACTTCACGCTGGTGCTCCCCGCCATGGAGAGCGTCGCCGCGGAGCTGGGCGGCGGCTATGTGGAGGGCCGTGAGCTGGTACTGAACGTCACAGATGAGGGCGGCGACGCCGTGGTTCACGGAAAGGACGGCGGCGAACTGATCCGCCTGCCGGGTGTGGACGCGTCCGGTGTCTACGCCTATGCCAGCCAGGACGGCAGCTTTGTCTCCGTCTACCGCCCCGACAGCGACCAGACGGAATTCTACCGCTTTTAAGGAGAGGACCCCATGAAAAAACGACTGCTGGCTCTTTTGCTGTCTCTGGTGATGGTGATGAGCCTTCTGCCGGTATCTGCCTTCGCGGCCGATGGTGTGACCAAGGTCTATACCCTGGCGGACATCAAGGCCGCCACAAAGGCCGGTGCCACCACCATCCGGCTGATGAACGATATTGACGTCAGCAAGGAGAGCTATCAATTCGACAACCCCGCGCAGGGCGATGCTCCCATCTACTGCACCATCGGCCTTGGGGCCAATGTGGTCTTTGACGGCAACGGCTATACCATCTACAACCTGAAATCCGGCATCTGGAGATACAGCCGTGGCACGATCCGGAACCTGAACATCTCCATCCACGACACGGAGGAGGACAGCCTGCATCTGTCCGATTTCGGCCGCGCCTACTACACCAAGCAGATCGAGTACTTCGGCATTGTGGAGGACAACCAGGGCGTCGTTGAAAACTGCAATGTCACCATGAACATTGATCTGGAGGGCCAGTTCTACCAGCGGATCGGCGGCATCGCCATCTACAACAAGGGCACCATCCGGAACTGCATCGTGAATCTGGCGGTCGATCTTACCGTAGAGGGCTATCTCTGCGGCACGGAGCTGGGCGGTATCGCCATGTCCTGCTCCGGCGGCAGCTCCCTGATCGAAAGCTGCCTGACGCTGGGACACTTTACGACCTCGGGCCAGCAGTCTCACAAGACGAGCTTTGTGGGCATCGCCGGTCTGGGCAAGGAGACGGAGCGCTGCGTCGATTCCGCCTGCGCCATGACCCATGCGGAGGTCGTCGCGCAGAACGACTACTACTTCTCTCCCGCCTTCCAGACGTACACCGGCACCACGGCGGGCGCCGACAACTGCCGCGTGGCGGATGATATGACCTTCCGGCATGTCGTGACCCGTGACAGCCCCGGCGATGACGCCAATCTTGCTATCAACGAGAGCGGCACCATCTCCGGGGGAGAGGGATACACGCTGGCGTCCCGGGCCGATATCCTGAAGGACTGGGATACCTCCCGGGTCCCTGCCGATACCCCGCCCGCGGACATCCCCGTTCACACGGATCCAAACGTGATCCCCGATGACTATGTGCCCATCTACACCCTGGCCGACCTGAAAAACTGCCATGACAGCTACTACCTCCTGATGAACGACATCGACGCCGCACAGGAGGATGTGGCCTATGACGGCAACGGCTACAACGCCAACTCCGTTGCCGGACGGCTGTTCTCCGGCGGCGTGCTGAACGGCAACGGCCACACCATTTATAACCTGAAGGGCCCGCTTTTTGAGTACAATATGGGCACCATCTGCAATCTGAACGTCACCCTCAACAACACGGACGAGGACGATGCTGTCTTCATGCCCAGCAAGGGTCTCGCGGGCATCGCCCTCGGCAACGCGAACGGCAGCGCGGAGGGGCTGATCGAGAACTGCACCGTCACCATGTCGGTGAACCGGTCCTTTGGAAATCTGGCCGGATACCTCAGCATCAACGGCATCTCCTCCGGCGGCACCATCCGCGACTGCATCGCAAGGCTGAACATCTATCTGGATGCCCGCTCGACCGAGAACAATTCCGGCAGCATCTCTGTCAGCGGCATCGGCCTTGGCAGCAACTTTTCCCTGGTGGATCATTGCCTGGTGCTGGGCAGCGTCACGGTGCTGGGCAGCGATGTGAACATGGGCAGGCAGGCCGTCCACTTCTACGGCATCAGCGCCGGGACCGCGCAGGATTCCGCCTGCGCGCTGGAGTCGCTTGTGGTGACGGCCAAGGACTCCCGTCCGGATCCCTATGAGAATTTTACCCTCAGCTCCGGCAAAGGCCTGGCCGGCACCAGCAGTATCCGCAGCCGGGTGGCCTCTGACCTGAAGGTGAGCTACAACTATAACGCGCAGGATATCCTCCCCGACGGATCGATATCCCAGGCCGGTACCTTTACCCTGGACACCCGGGAGAACATCCTCAAGGACTGGGATCTCTCCGTGCTGCCGGATCCGGACACCCTGCTGAAGAAAGACTTCACCCGCGGCACCGCCACCTTCCGGTTCCTGGGCAACATCGAAAAGACCCGGACGTGGCAGTTTGACTATGACGATGACTACTTCTACGGTCAGGATGACGGCTTTGGCTATGCCCCGGATCTGGCCAAGGCATCCCTGTGCCTGGATCTGGCCAGCTTCTCGGCCCACACCGCCTCCAATTTTGACAAGGAGCTGGATGAGGACGATTTGACCCGGGCGGAGAATATCCGGGCCCTCTATCACGATCTGGGCTTTGACCCGGAGACCTACCAGTTCATGAACTATAACACGGCGCTGACCGATTCCGACGACAAGGTCGCCTATTCCATGGCCATGAAGTACATCCAGAACCCGGACGGCACCACGGATACGCTGGTCGCCGTGCCCATCCGGGGCGGCGGCTACGGAAACGAGTGGGCCAGCAACTTCCATGTGGCGGATGACTTTTCCGCCGCGAACCTTCCGGAGAAAAACCATGTTGGCTTCCAGTCGGCGGCCAACGGCGTCCTGTTCTGGCTGAAATACTACATAAGCCACCATAAGGATCTCATCAAGGGCAACCTGAAGCTCTGGGTGGTGGGCTACAGCAGAGGCGCCGCCACGGCGAACCTGCTGGGACACGCCCTGAACGAGCTCACCGCCGAAAGTGGCTCCGGCGGCGAGGGCCTTGGCGGCTGCACGCTCCACATGTCCGACGTTTACGTCTATACCTTTGCCACCCCTGCCGGCGCCACCTACGGCTCCGCGGCCGGTGCCTATGATCCCAATATCTACAACATCATAAGCCCGGTGGATCTGGTGCCGCTGGTCGCGCCCCGCGCATGGGGCTTTACCCGGTATGGCACGACCCTGACCCTGCCTGCGGAGAATGACAAGGAGATCTGGCAGACGTTTCAGAACATCTCCGGCATAGAGACCGATGGCATCCAGGAATCCCAGCGCGCGATCCTCAGCCGCTTTTCTGATGAAGCGTTCGGCTCCCGGCAGGGGCTGCCGGGGTCAAACCAGTTTATTGCATTCAAAGTGGTCCCTTACCGGGAACTGCAGGATAAGGTGATGGCGCTGCCGACGAAGGATCCCTCCTGGTCGCTCTCGTCCTCCGCAAAAAAGCTGGCCACGATCATCGAGCTTGCCGGCCTTGCCGGAGCGTCCTCCTTTGGCACGGCTGCCGATGTGCTCATCCGAAAGGATTCCGTGGAACTGGCCCATTATCCGGAGCATTATCTGGCGCGGCTGGAAAACGACACCCTGCGGGATGAATCGGATTTTGAACAGGTCAGCCGGACCCGCAGCGTGATCCTGTACGATCCGAATGACCCGCAGAACACGAACCTGAACGTCAACGTGGAGTTCTGGAAAGTCCCGGCGGCCCGGGCGGCCGGAAGCGCGGCCGGCAGCTATATCGACGGCGTCTGCACCAGCGGAGAGGTCACCGTGGAAATGACGGAGCTTGGCCTTGTTGCCACCTTCCCCGCCGGGGCGGACTACACCTTCACCGTTTCCGGCGCGGATGCCGGTGCGCTGGCCATGACCATCTACGCCTATGACAGCGGTGAACCGGTGCCTGCCAGAGCCATGGACTTCGGCAGCCTGCCCTCCGAAAACGGTTCCGCCTGTACGGTCTGCGTCCCGGAGTTGCCCGATGACGACTTCTATGTGGAGGACGCCGACGGAAATGAGTACTACCCCGACAGCGACACGCCGGGAGATCTGAACGACGATGGCCGCGCGGACATTCTGGATGTGCAGCTCCTGTACACCTATCTTATCACCGGTCGGGTACCCGCCGAAAACGGCGCGCTGCCGGAGGAGGATTTCCTGTGGGCGGCGGACATCAACGGCGATGAGGCTGTGGATGTCTATGACCTGCAGCGGCTGTACGAGACTGTCAGCGGGATCGCGTGACCCGCGTGATCGCCGCCTCCTTATCCCAAAGCATGGGAGCCCGCGGATAACGGCCCCTTGAAAAAGCGTGAGCGGTACATTATAATCTGAGTGTACGAGCAACAGGCAGGGGCAGACGTCCGCTTGACGGACACATGCGCGGCCATGCCGGATACGGATAAGGAGGACAAAGACCATGACAAGAGCTTATGAGCGGCTGCTGCGGTACGCGGCCATCGACACAGGCAGTGATGAAAACGCTGCGGTGACGCCGTCCTCGCCGGGGCAGACGGTGCTGGCGGAAAAGCTGGCGGAGGAGCTCCGTGAATTGGGCGTGTCGGACGTATATGTGGATGAGCACGCCTATGTCTACGGCAGGATCCCCGCCACGGACGGGTACGAGAGCCGCTGCCGCGTGGGATTTATCGCCCACCTGGACACCAGCACGGACGCCTGCCACGGCGCGGCGAAGCCCCAGGTCATCGAAAACTATGACGGCGGCAGCATCCCCCTGGGAACCAGCGGCCTGAAGCTTACCCCGGAGAGCTTCCTCCATCTGACTACCCTGAAGGGCAAGACCCTGATCACCACAGACGGCACGACGGTGCTGGGCGCGGACGACAAGGCGGGCGTCGCGGAGATCATGACCATGTGCCAGCGCGTTCTTACCGGCGATATGCCCCACGGCACGGTCTGCGTCTGCTTCACGCCGGACGAGGAGATCGGCCACGGCGCCGCTCTGCTGGATCTGGAGCGCTTCGGCGCGGAGCTGGCCTATACGGTGGACGGATCGGTCCCCGGCGAGGTCGAGTATGAGACCTTCAACGCCGCGCGGGCCAAATGGCAGATCCACGGCGTGTCCGTCCATCCGGGAGAGGGGAAGGACACCATGGTCAACGCCGCCCTGGTGGCGACGGAGATCAACGGTATGCTGCCCGGCGATGAAACACCCCGTGAGACGGAGGGCCGTCAGGGCTTCTATCACCTGATGCAGATAGAGGGAACCGTCACGTCGGCCACGCTGGACTATATCATCCGTGACCACGACGCCGGACGCTTTGCCCAGCGGAAGCAGCGGATGGCGGAGATCGAAGCGGCCATCAATGCCAGATACGGCGCGGGGACGGCCGTGCTGACGGTGCAGGATCAGTACCGCAACATGGCGGAGGTCATTCAGCAGTATCCGCAGGTGCTGGACAACGCCCGCAAGGCCATCCGGAGCGTGGGCTGCACCCCTGTTTCCAACCCTGTCCGCGGCGGAACAGACGGCGCCCAGCTATCCTTCCGGGGACTGCCGTGCCCCAATCTGGGCACCGGCGGCTATGCCTTCCACGGCCCCTATGAGTACGCGGTGGCAGAGGAAATGGATCTGGTGACGGACATCCTGACCGCTATCGTAGCGGCATACAGCGCAGGCGAATAAGCGCGTCTTATGCAAAAAGAATAAGTCCAAAGCCTCCGGCAGTGCCGGGGGCTTTGCCATAAAGGAAGGCCCATGGGAATATCCCATGGGCCTTCCTTTATGTCTGCGGCAAGAGGGCAGCCTGTTGCAAAACAGCAGAAGGCTGTCGCAAAAATGAACCACAAGAGAAAACGGCACCGTATCAATAATGATACGACTCCGTGCGAAATCCGCCGCAACTGCGTCATTTCCGCAGTACGATGCACCGAAGCGGCGAAAAATGTCGCATTGCGGCGGGACATTATAGACAAAAACAGAGCGCCCAAAACGGGCAGAACGAACAAACTATTTTCAAAGGGGCGGGAAAATGGCAGAAAAGCCGAAATTGGCACGGGAATTGCTATATATAACAGCAAAGACACTTGACTGTGCGGAAAGGTACAAACATTTTAAGAGGAGATAGATCATGGAAAAGAAAGTTGTGCTTGGTATCATTCTGGGTGACCATGCGGGCTCCAGCCCGGAGATGGCCGCAAAGGCTGTGCTTGCCAATGACGGAAAGTATATCCCGGTCCTGGTGGGAAATCTGGAGCGCTTCCGGATCTCCTGCCGGAATGTGGCGGGCTTTGAAAAACTCGATATCCGTCCCTTTGCCGGACGCCCCACCGAGGGCGGCGTGAACGTATGCTATTTCTGCGACGTTCCGGCGGGCCCGGATATCCGCTTCTCCACGGTGACGTCCGACAGCGGAAAGCTGCAGTATGACAGCATGATCAAGACAATGGAGCTGGAGCGCGCCGGTGTTATCGACGGCTTCTCCATGGCGCCCATCACCAAGGCGGCGTTCCACGAGGCGCAGCTCCCTTACAGCGCGGAGTTCGATCTGTTCAAGGAGTACTACCATGCGGACTCCTGCAGTGCCGTGATCAAATGCGAGGATATTTTCCGCGCCACCGTGGTGGGCCACTGCGCGTTCCGGGACATTGTCAGCAAGCTGACGCCGGAGGGGATCGTCGCCACCGCCCACAAGCTGCTTGCCGTGATGCGCCTGTTCCTGCCGGAGGATCGCTGCAACATCGCCGTGGCGGCGCTGAACCCCCACGCCGGCGAGAACGGCCTGTTCGGCGATGAGGAGGCCACCATCATCCAGCCGGCCATCGATACCCTCCGGGGCGAGGGGGAGAAGGTCCTGGGGCCCAGTCCCGCGGACACCGTGTTCCTGAAGGCCCGCAGCGGCGAGGTAGGCGGCGTGGTGTTCCTGTATCACGACCAGGGCAACATCGCCATGAAGAGCTGCTTCTTCGGTGACGGCGTGCTGATCTACTCCGGCATCCCCGCCAATGTGGTCTCTGTCGGCCACGGCCCCGCCTACGGTAAAGCGGGCAAGGGAACGGCGGATCCCAAGAATATCATCTCCAGCATGGAGGTGCTGTACAACCTGGCCCTGAAGCGCCCGATGCACTGATATGGATACACCCATCATTACGTTTCAGGATGATTACCTGAACATCTTCACCCGCAGCTACCTGTGGCAGACGGCACATTATAATGTGTTCTTCGATGGAGGTCTTGCCTCCGGTGCCGCCGCCAAGCTGCCCTACCTGCGGGATGGCCGGGAGAGCGTACTGCTGCTGACCCATGGCCACTGGGATCACATCGGCTGCGACAGCGTGACGAAAGCCTGCGGCGGCCGCGTGCTGGTGGGCCGGGGCGACCAGCGGCATATCACCGATTACGATTGGCTGTGGCAGGGGCTGTTTGCCCAGTTTGCGGATGACTTCCCGCTGCCTGCCGCCCGCCATACGGTGTTCTGGTCGGAGGTGGGCCAGCCCGTGCAGCCGGATGGCTGGCTGGAGGACGGCCAGGTGCTGACCTTTGATGACGCGGCCTTCCGCGTGATCGCCATCCCCGGCCACTCCATGGGCAGCGTGTGTCTGATGGAGGAGCGCTCCGGCGTCCTCTTCTGCGGCGACGGCGTCATCGGCGACGGCTTCTTCTCCGGAAGTCCGCAGATCACGGACTTTGACGCCTACATCGCCTCTATGGAGAAGCTGCGGGCCGTCTCGCCCAGCCGGGTCATAACGGCCCACACCCCGGTCGTGGACGGCAAAGACTGGCAGGCGCTGCTTGACCGCAGCATCGACTGCGCAAAGCGGATGCTGGGCCATGTGGAGCGCTATGCCGCCGGAAGCGACACCCTTACCGTTTCCGCCGCCGCCCTTGCCCTCGCCGAAGGCGAGGGCAAGGGCGTGGGAGCCGGTATCTGCACCACTGCCGTGGCCGCGCTGATGCGCATGAAGGACGAACGGGCACAGCGGGCGCTGGAGGGCTATCTCCTGCGGGTATGATCCCGCACCCCATTTTCCTGTATTTTTCGGCAAACGCCGTGAAATAAAAACAAAAAATTTACTAGGAGGAACAAACAATGAAGAAGTTTTTGTGCATGCTTCTGGCACTGGTCATGGTGCTGAGCCTGGTCGCCTGCGGCCAGACGGAGCAGCAGCCCGACCCTGCCACTGACGGCAGCGACGCCAATGTCGAGAAGGTCGTCATGAAGCTGGCCGGTACCACCACCGCCGACCCCAACCTGGGCGAGTATCAGGCGATGCTGATGATCGAGGAGCTGGTGGAGAAGTACTCCGAGGGCACCATCGATGTCGAGGTCTATCCCGCTTCCCAGTTGGGCTCCAACGTGGAGTTCTCCGAGGGTGTGGCGCTGGGCGAGATCGAGGCTGCCATCTGCGGCTTTGACGGCCTGGGCAACTACGCTCCCGTGGCCAATGCTCTGTGCATGCCCTACCTGTTCGCTTCCAACGAGGACGCCATGGCCAAGATCTGGGGCGACACCTCCGTGCACGAGGCTCTGGATGAGGCCTTCGCCGAGATCAACCTGCAGATCGTGGGTTATGTGAACCGCCCCTTCCGCGTTGTCTGCAACAACAAGCATTCCATCAAGTCCCCCGAGGACATGAAGGGCCTGGTCCTGCGCAGCCCCACCTCCCCCGTGAACACCGCCATTAACTCCGCCATGGGCGCTTCCCCCGTCACCATCGCCTGGGGCGAGGTCTACACCTCCATGAGCCAGGGCGCCTGCGATGCCGTTGAGAACGCCATCACCGAGCTGCACTCCATCAACCTGGAGCAGCAGTGCAAGTACATCTCCGAGACCAACCACACCGGCGGCCTGATCCCCATCTTCGTCAGCAAGGCCTGGTTCGACGGTCTGGCCCCCATCCAGCAGGAAGCCATCCTCAAGGGCTGCGCTGAGGTCACCGATTGGCGTACCAACGCTCTGCAGGAAGAGGTCGATGCTGCCTGGCAGTCCTTCGCCGATGCCGGCGCCGAGGTCCTCCGCGCTGAGGATATCGACTTCGCCGCCTTCCAGGAAGCCACCAAGGACGTGGCCGCTGAGTTCATCGCCAAGGGCGACTTCACCCAGGAGTTCTATGACGCTCTGAAGGGCTGATCTCCGGCACACTCACGCGATCGTCACCATACATCCGGCATGGGAAGAGGGGATATCCCCTCTTCCCATGCGGTCCTGAGTTGAAGGGAGCCGGCAACGCTTTTTGCCGCCTCCCATCAGCTTAGGGCTGAGAAAAACACACTTGGAAGGAGAGATACATTGTGAAGATCAAGAACACCGTGGACAGGATCTTCGGGGGCATCGTAAAGGGCTCCCAGGTCGTTGCCGCCTGCTTTTTGATCGTTATGATCATCGCCGTCACCGTGCAGGTGATCGGCCGTGTGTGCCACTTCAAGGTGCCCGTCACCGAGGAGATCGGTACCTATTCCCTGATCTGGATGACCTATACCGCCTCCATCGCCGTCACCGCCAAGGGCGAACACCTGACGGTGGACCTGTTCCTGAACCGCTATAACGACAAAACCCGCCGTGTGATGCGCATTCTCATTGACGCCATGATCGTGGTCTTCTGCGGCATGCTGATGGTATTCGGCTTCATGCTGGTGGGAAACAAGATCATTGTCAACGGCCGCACGCCCGCCCTGCAGATCTCCCGCGTCTGGGTCTACCTGAGTGTGCCCATCGCCATGACCTTCAACACGGTCTATACGCTGTATGACCTGATCGTTGCCATTTACGACTTCGCCTCCGGCGGCAAGATCACCGCCATCGAGAACGCGAAGAAGGCCGAGGCCGAGGCCGCGCAGCGCGCCGAGGAGGCCGAGGAGGAAGCCGCGATCCGTGCCGCCATGCTGGGCGACGAAACTGACGAGAAGGAGGACTGATCTCATGATCGGAGCGATTATGTTTATCCTGTTGATCGGCCTGATGTTCCTGGGCGTGCCCATTGCGTTCTCGATGGGCCTCTCCGCCATCCTCATGCTGCTGATCAACGCCACCGCCACGCCTGTGGCCATTACCACCCGCGCTGTCAACTCTCTGGATTCCTTTACCACCATGGCCATCCCCTTCTTCATGATGGCCTCCTTCATCCTCACCGGCTCCAAGGTGGGCGTGAAGATCTTCCGCTTTGCCGGTACGCTGGTGCGCCACCTGCGGGGCGGCCTGGCCCATGTGAACGTGCTGACCTCCATGATCATGGCCGGTATGTCCGGCTCCGCCGTGTCCGACGTGTCCGGCATCGGCCGCATGGAGATGGACGCCATGGAGGAGGCGGGGTATGACAAGCCCTTTGCTGCTGCCGTTACCGCGGCGTCCTCCACCATCGCGCCCATCATTCCTCCCAGCACCTCCTGCGTGCTGTACGGCTCCATCACTGGCGTGTCCATCGGCGCGCTGCTGATCGGCGGCCTGCTGCCCGGTATCCTGATGGGCCTGCTGCAGATGCTGCTGTGCTGGTTCATCAGCAAGAAGAACGGCTATCCCCTGCAGAACAAGGCCAGCCGCCACGAGATCTGGGTCGCGTTCAAGGATTCCTTCGCCGCCATGATGATGCCCGTGATCCTGGTGGTGGGTATCCTCTCCGGCTACTTCACCCCCACCGAGGGCGCCTGCGTGGCTACCGTGTACTCCATCCTGATTGGCATGTTCGTGTACAAGACCCTCACCCTGAAGAAGCTCTTCAAGATTCTGATGGATACCTCTGTATTCGCCGGAGCCACGCTGTTTGTGCTGTCCATGGCCTCCATCTTCGGCCTGGTGCTGACCCACAACCAGATCCCCACCAAGCTCACCGCCTTCTTCCTGGGCCTCAGCGACAACAAGTACATCCTGCTATTCCTCATCAACATTCTGCTGCTCATCCTGGGCATGCTGATGGAGGGCAACGCCATCTACATGATCATGGGCCCCATCCTGGGCATGCTGGCCGTGCAGTTGGGCTGCAACCCCGTGCACTTCGGTATCATGGTCATCTTCAACCTGACCCTGGGCCTTATCACGCCTCCCGTGGGTCTGTGCCTGTTCCTGACCCAGAAGGTGGCCGGTATCACCACACACCAGATGATCAAGAGTATTATGCCCTTCGTCATTATGATGATCTGCTGCCTGCTGATCATCACCTACTGGGAGCCTCTGGTCGTCTGGCTGCCCAAGCTGTTCCACCTTTGCTGAGGAGGCGCGTATGACAACATCCTTTGACTATACCGGCACCGTCGTGGCCATTACCGGCGCATCCTCCGGCATCGGTCTCGAGATCGCCAAAGCCTTCTATGCGTCCGGTGCGTCTCTGGCACTGTGCTCCCGCAGCGCGGATCGCGTGCGCGAGGCGGTGAAGAGCTTTGCCGCGCCGGATGACGCGCGCGTGTTCGTCACCTCCTGCGATTCCAGCGTGGTTGCGGATATCCGTGCCTTCCGGGACGCCGCTGTGCAGCGCTTCGGACGCATCGACGTGTGGGTCAACAACGCCGGCATCGAGCATCCCTGCCCCACAGTGGACGTGACCGAGGAGATCTTCGACAGCGTGGTGCACACCAATTTCCGGGGCTACTACTTCGGCTGCCAGGCCGCGGCCCAGGACATGCTCAAGCGTAAAAGCGGCGTCATCATCAACATCGGCTCCGTCAACGCCGTCACCGTGGTGGTGGGTCAGGCGGTCTACGCCGGTACCAAGGCAGCCATCAGCCAGATGACCAAGTCCTTCGCTCGTGAGTGGGCGCCGGACGGCATCCGCGTCAACTGCATCGGCCCCGGCTCGATCCCCACCAAGATCAACGAGGCCAAGTATAAGATCCCCGGCGCCGAAGAGGCCATGTGTGCCAAGATCCCCATGGGACGGCGCGGCCAACGCAGCGAGATCGCCGATGCGGCGCTGTATCTGGCGTCGGATGCCTCCAGCTATATCACCGGCCAGACGATTTTTGTGGACGGCGGCCTTACGCTGTGCCACGGCTGATATAATGCTTGCATCCATGGGATATTATGGGGTAAAATGCTGAAAGAGAGCTGTATATCTCCAACCGGTCTACCCCAGAAACGAGGACGGTGTATCATGCAAAACTTTAATATGAAACCGCGAATCGGCTTTGTGCTGGGTGATCAAGCGGGAATTGGCCCGGAGATCGTCCTGAAGCTTCTGCGTCGTCCCCATTTTTACGACAGATGCCGCCCCGTGCTGATCGGCAATTATCACCTTCTGATGGCCATGGCGCGGCGCATATACCCCGAATGTCTGCTGACCGCCTATCAGCCGGAGGACGTCATGCGGGCGGGCTGGGATGACCTGGCCGCCCCGGGCGTTCCCGTGGTCAATATTGACGGCGACGAGGAGCATGTGATCCTGGGCATGGTGACCAACGCCTCCGGACAGATATCCTACCAGAGCATCGCCACCGGCTATGAGCTGCTGGAGTGCGGCGTGATCGAGGGACTGATCCTGGCACCGTCCACCAAGGAGGCTATCTCCAAGTCCGGGTGCGGTTTTCACTCGGAATATGAGATCCTGGAGCACTGCGCCGGTATCCATGAGATACAGACTGCGGTAAAGGGCGGCGATGTGATCCGTCTATCTGCGGTGGGGCATGTGCCCTTCCGCGAGATCGCCACGCTGCTTTCTGAAGAACGCGTGACAGAAACGGGGCGTCATTTGGCCGAATTGGTAACGGTCATCCGCGGTGAACGTCCGCGCCTCCTTGTGGCGGCTCTGAACAGTGTCGATGAGGGACTGGGCGAAGAGGAACGCGAGATCATTATCCCGGCCATAGAGCAGCTACGCAGCGAGGGTATCGAGATCGACGGCCCCTTCGGCGCCGAGACACTGATCTTCCGTGCCCAGCGCGAGGACTATAACGGCATCGTGTATATGTACCACGACCAGGGCAACATCGCCATGAAGGCGCAGATGTTCCAGACCACGGCCTGTATCTATACGAACCTGCCCTATCCCGTGCTGTCCACGGGCCACGGCAGCGCCCTGGACATTGCGGACCTGGGCGTGGCGAATCCCACCAATATTTCCTATGTGCTTTCCGTGGCCACCGATATGATCCAGCGCAGGCGCGAGGAAGAGGCATCCCTGCTGGCACAGGCATTATAGCGCAGAGGTGAACAGATGAAAGAGTGCGGCATCAGCGAGAATATTCAAAAAATACTGGACGCACTGCGCGTTCCGGTCATGCTGTGTGATGAGAATGGGGCGGAGGTCTATCACAACCGCCTCTGGCTCGGCATGCATAAAACGCTGGATGCGCACCGCAAAACCCTGACGCAGAGCATCCATGACGCCGTGAGCCGTATGTCGGAGGTCTCTACCCAGACGGAGGATTTCATCCTTGCTGTCAACCCCATTTCCTGCGATGGGCGGGCCTGCGTCCTCTGCCAACTGATCATGGAGACGGGGGAGGACGCGCTGCTGCGCCGCCTGGATGACGCCACCGAGCAGAACGATTCCTATCGCCAGCGGCTGGCCAACTTCGGCGAGCGCAACTACATCGCCAACAGCAGCCAGATGCTGCGTATTTTCACAAAGGCTAAGCAGGTGGCCGTCTATCCCACCTCCATCATGATCCTGGGGGAGACGGGCGTGGGCAAGGAGGTGCTGAGCTCCTTCGTCCACAACAACAGCGACCGCAGCGACAAGCCCTTCATCAAGATCAACTGCTCCGCGATCCCGGAGCCGCTGATGGAGTCCGAGCTGTTCGGCTACGAGGCGGGCGCCTTTACCGGCGCCAGGACCAAGGGCAAAAGCGGCCTGTTCGAGCTGGCGGATCACGGCACGATCCTGCTGGATGAGATCGGCGATATGGCCCTTCCCATGCAGGCGAAGCTGCTGCGGGTCATCCAGGAGAGCGAGATCCGCCGTGTCGGCGGCTCCAAGGCCATCCCCATCGACGTGCGCATTATTTCCGCCACCAGCCGCGACCTGGAGGCCATGGTCACGGAGGGTACCTTTCTGGACGCCCTCTATTACCGCCTGAATGTAGTGGAGCTGCAGATCCCGCCCCTGCGGCAGCGCCGCGAGGATATTCTGCCCCTGGCGGAATACTATCTGCAATTCTTCTGCGAGAAGTATAAGCTCAAGCGGGAATTCTCCCAGGAGGCCCGCGAGTGCTTCAGCCAGTACGACTGGCCCGGCAATGTCCGTGAGCTGCGCAATACCGTGGAGAATCTCGCGGTATCCGCCGTGGGACAGATCATCGGCAGCGAGGATCTTCCGGCACGGCTGTGCAGAAGGGGTGCGCAGCCCGGCCAGGATAAGGCCCTGTACCTGCCCGCGGGCGGCAGCATGAAGCAGGCGGTAGAGGAGCTGCAGAAGCAGATGGTGGAAAACGCGCTGCGCCAGCAGGGCAGCCTGCGCAAGGCGGCGGTGGCGCTGGATATGGATCCCACCACGTTGCACAGATTGGCAAAAAAGCTACAGATCGAAACATGATGTCCGCTGCGGCGGCATCGCCAATATGAATTTGAAAAGGAGAATGCATTATGAGTAAGATCGGTTTCATCGGCCTGGGTATCATGGGTACCCCCATGTCCAAGAATCTGAAGAAGGCCGGCTATGAGCTGTTGGTCTCTGACCTGAGCGAAGCCCGCCTGAAGGAAGCGTCCGACTTCGGCATGACCGCGGCCAAGAACGCCCGCGAGATCGCCGAGAGCTGTGATATGATCATCACCATGCTGCCCAACAGCCCCCATGTAAAGAGCCTGCTGTGCGGCGAACAGGGTATCGGCCAGTACTGCAAGCCCGGCACGCTCATTATCGACATGACCTCCGGCGCGCCCACCGATTCCAAGGAGATCTATGCCGAGCTGAAAAAGTACGATGTCCACTTCATTGACGCGCCCGTCTCCGGCGGTGAGCCGATGGCCGTGGCAGGCACCCTGGCCATCATGGTGGGCGGCGATAAGGCGGACTTCGAGCGGGCCAAGGACGTTCTTCTGGTCATGGGCGCCTCCGCCACCTGGGTGGGCCCCATCGGCAGCGGCAACACCTGCAAGCTGACCAACCAGATCATCGTGGCCGTGAACATCGCCGCGCTGGCCGAGGGCCTGATGCTGGCGGAAAAGGCCGGCGCCGATACTCAACTGGTGTTTGAGGCCATCAAGGGCGGCCTGGCCGGCTCCAATGTGATGAACGCCAAGGCACCCATGATGCTGGCGGACAATTATAAGCCCGGCTTCCGCATCGATCTGCACATCAAGGATCTGACCAATGCCATGAATACCGGCGCGGCCTGTGACGCGCCGCTGCCCCTGACGGCCGAGATGCTGGAGATCCTGAAGAAGCTGTCCGCGGACGGCTGCGGCTCCTGCGACCACAGCGCCATCGCCAAGCACTATGAGGAGCTGGGCGGCGTGAATTTCGCCAAGTAAACTGCGTCAAATAAAGGGGGAAAGCGCCGCTTTCCCCCTTTTTCCGAAGGGAGAGATGACCATGAGCAAATATGTACTGATCCCGGATTCCTTCAAGGGCACCATGTCGTCGGCCGCCATCTGCCGCGTCATGGCCCAGGAGATCCGGGCCCTGGAGCCTGATGCGCAGATCGTATCCGTCCCCGTGGCCGACGGCGGCGAGGGCACCGTAGAGGCATTCCTGACTGCGGTGGGCGGCCAGCGGATCGAGGTCGCCTGCAAGGGGCCGTACTTTGAGGACATCACCGGCTATTTTGCCATGCTGCCGGGGGATATCGCCGTCGTGGAGATGGCGGTGGCCGCCGGTCTGCCCATGGTGGGCCAGCGCCGCAATGCCGAGGCCACCACCACCTACGGCGTGGGCCAACTGATCGCCGCCGCGCTGGATCACGGCGCCCGGCAGGTGATCCTGGGTCTGGGCGGCAGCGCCACCAACGACGGCGGCTGCGGTGCGGCGGCAGCCCTGGGCGTGGAATTCCGCAATGCCGCGGGTGAACTGTTCGTCCCCGTGGGCGGCACGCTGAAGGATATCGCCTCCGTCTCCGCGGCGCATGCGCACCCGCGGATCAGTTGCGTACCCTTCACCGCTATGTGCGATATCGACAACCCCCTGTGCGGCGAAAGCGGCGCCAGCGCGGTGTTCGGCCCCCAAAAGGGCGCGGACGAAGCCATGGTGGCGCGGCTGGATGCGGGCCTGCGGCATCTGGCGGAGGTGGCGGAGCGCGACCTGGGCCGCCGCATCCTGGATCTGCCGGGCAGCGGCGCGGCAGGCGGCTTCGGCGGCGGCAGCGTGGCGTTTTTCAACAGTACGCTGCGCATGGGCATCGATATCGTGCTGGATGTCACCCGGTTCGACAGTCTGGCCGCAGACGCCGACCTGGTGCTGACGGGCGAGGGCAAGCTGGACAGCCAGAGCCTGCGGGGCAAGGTGGTCATCGGCGTAGCCCGCCGGGCAAAGCCCCTGGGCGTCCCCGTGGCCGCCCTTGTGGGCGCCAGCGAGCCGGGCATCGACGCGGCGTATGACGAGGGTGTCAGCGGCGTATTCCCCATCAATCCGCTGCCCCAGCCCTTCGAGGAGGTGCGGGAGCATGTGGAGGAGAATCTGCGCTTCACCGTGCGCAACCTGCTGCGGTATACGGAGTGCCTGCGATGAACGGTAAAGCTTTCGGACATATGCCGGACGGCACGGCGGTGCACCTGTATGAGCTTCGCAATGCGCGGATGACCGTATGTGTTGCCGATCTGGGCGCCGCGCTGGTGTCCTGCGCCGTGGATGGCCGGGACGTGGCTCTGGGCTATGATTCGGCGGAGGAATATCTGACCAACGCAGGCAACATGGGTGCCACGGTGGGGCGCTACGCCAACCGCATCCGCAACGGGCGCTTTATCCTCAACGGAACGGCCTTCCAGTTGTCCTGCAACCGCCCACCCCACTGCCTTCATGGCGGCCGGGAGGGCTTCCACCGGAAGCTGTGGCGCGTGACGGAATACACCCGGGACGCCATCACGCTGGAGCTGTTCAGCCCCGATGGCGACCAGGGCTTCCCGGGAGATCTGACCGTTACCGCCGTCTATGCCCTGCGGGATACGGCGCTGTCCCTCACCTATACGGCGGTCTCCGACGCGGATACGGTCTGCTCCCTTGCCAATCACACCTATTGGAACCTGGCGGGCCATGACGGGGGACATGCGGCGCTGTGCGAGCATGTGTTTACCGTCCCCGCTGCGGCCCGGTGTGAGCTGGACAGCGACACGGTGCCCACCGGAAGACTGTGCCCGGTGGAAGGAACGGTGTTTGATCTGCGGCGCGGCGTGCGCCTGGGCGACGTGCTGGCCGATCCGGCGCTGAGGCTGACCCGGGGCTTCGACCACCCCTACGCCCTGTCCGGACAGTGGGCGCTGGCCGCCGCTGTGCGCTGCGGCGATACCGCCATGGAAGTGTGGACAGACGCACCGTGCATGCAGGTCTATTCCGGCAACGGCCTGCCGCCTGTCCCCGGAAAGAACGGTGCACAGTACGGGCCCCAGACGGGCTTTTGCCTGGAGACCCAGCAGTTCCCCGACGCGCCCAACTGCCCGTCGTTCCCCAACGCTGTGCTGCGCGCCGGAGAGAAGAAAATTTATCGCACCGAATACCGATTCATAAAGGAGTGTTGAACGGATGGAAAAGCATCAGATCCTGGCCATCCACGGCACGGATTACGCGGATATGACCGTGCGTCTGCTGGAGGCGGCTGATTTTGAGCGCCTGGTGCCTGACCGCCATGCCCGCATCGGCATCAAGCCGAATCTGGTGGTGGCCGCCGCGGCTGACGGCGGCGCGGTGACCCATCCGGAGATCGTGGAGGGCGTGATCCGCTTCCTGCAGGGCCGGGGATATGACAATTTCTGCGTGCTGGAGGGCTCCTGGGTGGGAGACCGGACAAAGCGCGCCTATGAGGTCAGCGGCATCGCTCCGGTCTGCCGCAAGTATGGGGTGGAATATATCGACCTGCAGACAGACAGCGCAGCGCAGGTGGACGCCAGGGGCTTCACCGTGGATATTTGCAGCAAGGCGCTTGAGCTGGACTTTCTGATCAACCTGCCTGTGCTGAAGGGCCACTGTCAGACGCTGGTCACCTGCGCACTGAAAAATCACAAGGGGCTGCTTCCCAACCGGGAAAAGCGCCGCTTTCACGCGGAGGGGCTCCATAGTCCCATCGCGCATCTCGCCGCGGCCTTTCCCAATGAACTGATCATTGTGGACAACATCTGCGGCGACCTGGATTTTGAAGAGGGCGGCAATCCCGCCCCCATGGACCGCATCCTCTGCGCCCGGGATCCGGTGCTGACAGACGCCTTTGCCTGCCGCACCCTGGGGTATGACACGGATGAGGTGGCGTATATTGCCCTGGCCGAAGCGCTGGGGGTGGGATCGGCGGATGTGGACAAGGCGGAGCTGATCGCGCTCAATAAAGGTACCTCCGCCGTTTCTGCGCCTGCCACGCGCCGGGTGAGAAAGCTGGCGGAGTACGCGGCACCCGATAACGCCTGCAGCGCCTGCTACGGTATGCTGATCCACGCCCTGGATAAGCTGGACAGACGGGATGAGCTGTGGGGCCATCGGGAAAAGATCTGCATCGGACAGGGCTACCGGGGCAAGAGCGGCGCCATCGGCGTCGGACAGTGCACGGCGGGCTGCGCCGTGTCCTGCAAGGGCTGCCCGCCCACAGCGGCGGATATCCTCCGCTTTCTGGAGCGTCACTGGCAGTAACGGGAAAGAAGATCCATACAGGCAAAAGCCCGGTGGCAAAGCCGGGCTTTTGCCTGCCGGAAAGGGCAGGTTGTCAGGGGCAAATGTCAAGAAGTTTTTGCAGTATTGACAAAAAACATCAAAGTGGGGAATGAAGATACCACACCGAAAAAGT
>CAKTZN010000004.1 GCA_934635545.1 uncultured Oscillospiraceae bacterium
GCGGTATTCCCGGGGCGTGACGCCGAAGGTCTTGCGGAACACCGCGGAGAATTTGCTCTGGTTTCCATAGCCCACCCGCCCGGCAATCTCGATGACCGGCAATGAGGTGGCGGCCAGCAGCTCCGCCGCGTGCTGCATTTTCCGCTGGGTGGCGTACTGCAGGATGCTCTGGCCGTAGACGCCGCGGAAATAGTTCTTGACGCTGCTCTCGCTGACGTCAAAGAGCTGGGCAAACTCACGGGCGGTATGCTGTCGGGAGAGGTCGCGGGTGATGACCGCTTCGATCTGCTTCGCCATCTCCACCTGCGACCTTGTATAGTAGGTCACAGGCGCCATCCGCGTCCCGGCGCCGCCGTATTGCAGCAGCGCCAGCAGGTCGATGACGGCGGTCTTCATCCCGGTATGCCGTCCGGCGGCGGGCCAGTCGGGCAGGCTGCGCAGCCGGTCGGTCAGCTCCTCCGACAGAGGCATTTTCGCCACGAAGGTCTCGCCATCCGGGCAGTAGCGCTGCCGCAGTGCGGCGATGTCCACGCCGAAGTACTCCCGCAGCAAGGCGCCGCCGGGTGTGGGCTGGGGATCAATGAAAAGCTCGACGCCCTCGTACACCCGGCCGGGATAGACGTATTCGCTGCGGGCAAACCGCTCCGTCAGGGAGATGTGACCGGCCGCCACGAACACGCTGCTGTTGTCGTTGAGCACCAGCTCACACCGGCCGCGGGTACAGTAGTTGATGATCAGCGGGCCCTTGGCCTCCGGCGCGCAGTCCGCCAGCACAGGGGCGGGCCAGGTGGGCGCGTCCACCGAGATCAGCGCCAGGGTGACGCCGGGAAACAGCGGAATGAACCGCATGCGGCCGCTGCCCTCTTCGCAGGAAAGCCGCAGCTCGACACACCCGTCCCCTTCCGTCACTGTCACGCCGGGCAGTGAACGGCACTGCTTTATGATCTGCGCGGTATTGCTCATATGGTGTTCTCCCTTTACGGTCATGAAATCTGTTGCCGTTTGGAGCAAAAATGTCAAACGGCGTATAGAAGCCGGGCGGACAAGTTGCTATAATGCTCTCGAGTTAGGTGTAGCTAACTGATAAACTCTGGAGGTAACACTATGAACAACAAGCTGCAGGCAAAGGATCTGATCAATATCGGTCTGTTTACCGTCCTCTATTTCGTGCTGGGCTGCTGCGTGGCCATCCCCATCGGCTTTGTGCCCATCTTTCTGCCTATCCTGGGCGCGCTGTGGACGCTGATCACCGGCATTCCCTTCATGCTGTTCGCCGTCCGCGTCAAGAAGTTCGGCATGGTGACCATCATGGCCATCCTCTCCGGTATCCTCATGGGTCTGACCGGCATGGGCTTCTGGGGCGTTCCCATGGGCGTGGTGTTCGGTCTGCTGGGTGACCTCATCATGAAGTCCGGCAATTACGCCAGCGCGAAGAAGACCATCCTGGGCTACGGCGTGTTCAGCCTGTGGATGATCGGCACCTACATCCCCATGTACTTCATGGTCGAGCAGTCCCGGGCCGACTTCGCCGCCGGTTTCGGCGAGGAGTACGCCGACAAGGTCATGTCCGTGATGCCCATGTGGAGCATCGTGCTGGTCATTGCCGGTATCTTCCTGTGCGCGCTGCTGGGCGGCCTGATCGGTAAGGCGCTGCTGAAGAAGCACTTTGCCAAGGCCGGCATCGCCTGATGGAGGCGCTGACCCATACCGCAAAGCGCCGGGGCCTGCTGCTGGATCCCCGCACCAAGCTGCTGATGCTCATTACCGTAACGTCGCTGATGCTGTCGACCGGCAACAGCGGCGTTATGAACATCGTCAAGCCGGTGCTGAGCGTGCTGCCCTTTATCCTGCTGCTGACGGAGGGGCGGTGGAAAACGGCACTGAAATACCTGGTGCTGTACGCCGTGTGCTTCGCGCTGGAGCGGGTGGCGCTGTACTGCCTGTCGGGCCTTCCCGCGTTTTTGCTGCTGGCGGTGTGCGCCATCATGACCCGGTTCGCACCCGGCATCATGATGGGGGCGTTCCTCATCGCCTCCACCTCGGTCAGCGATTTCATGGCGGCCATGAAGCGGATGCATGTTTCCGAGAAGATCGTCATTCCCCTGTCGGTGATCTTCCGCTTCTTCCCCACCATCGGCGAGGAGAATGCCGCCATTTCCGATGCCATGCGGATGCGGGGCATCCGCTTCGGCGGAAAGCACCCCGGCAGGATGGTGGAGTACCGGCTGATCCCGCTGATGATCTCGGTGGTGAAGATCGGCGACGAGCTGTCCGCCGCTGC
This sequence comes from uncultured Oscillospiraceae bacterium, assembly GCA_934635545.1. Lineage (GTDB taxonomy): Bacteria > Bacillota > Clostridia > Oscillospirales > Oscillospiraceae > Vescimonas. The sequence continues at coordinate 2,282 of CAKTZN010000004.1, forward strand.
CCTGACCCGGGGGCTGGGCGCGCCGGTCAGGCGCACGGATATCTGTAAGATCGGGTTCCACTGGCAGGATGCGGTGATGATCCTTATTTGTATCGCGGGCTTTGCCCTGACGTTGGGAAGCAGGTGGCTGGGATGATCCGCATGGACCATGTAACATTTACCTATCAATCGGACACCGCCGGCGGCGTCCGGGACATCGACCTGACCATACCGGAGGGGCAGGTGGTGGTGCTGTGCGGCGAGAGCGGCTGCGGCAAGACCACCGTGACCCGGCTCATCAACGGCCTCATTCCCCACTATTTCGAGGGGAAGCTGTCCGGCAGCGTGCATGTGGACGGCAAAGACGTGGCCCAACAGCCTCTGTGGGACACGGCACGGCAGGTGGGCAGCGTGTTCCAGAATCCCCGGTCCCAGTTCTTCAACGTGGACACCACCAGCGAGATCACCTTCGGCTGCGAGAATCTGGGCATGCCCCGGGAGGAGATCCTGGGGCGGCTGGAACATACCGTGTCGGCGCTGAAGCTGGAAAATCTACTGGATCGCAGCATCTTCGAGCTGTCCGGCGGCGAAAAGCAGAAGATCGCCTGCGCCGGGGCCTTTATGATGGAGCCCCAGGTGTTCGTGCTGGATGAGCCGTCCTCCAATCTGGACGCGGACGCCATTCTGGATCTGCGGCAGGTCATCGCCTATCTGAAATCTCTGGGCAAGACGGTGGTGCTGTCGGAACACCGGCTGTACTATCTGCAGGGGGTGGCCGACCGGTACATCTATATGCAGGACGGCAGTATCCGCGGCGACTATACGCAGGCGGAGTTTGACCGTATCTCCGACGAGGAACGGCGGGCCATGGGCCTTCGGGCCGTCAGTCTCGGCGCCCTGACCGGCAGCGGCAGCACCGGCAGCCGCCAGACGGCGGCGCTGCGGGACTTCCGTTTTGCCTATAAAAACGCGCCGGAGACGCTGCATATCGGCGACGCCGACATCCCCTACGGCGGTATTATCGGCATCATCGGCCACAACGGGGCGGGAAAATCCACCTTCTCCCGGTGCTTCTGCGGGCTGGAGAAGCGCTGCGGCACCGTGACGGTGGACGGCACCGCCTTCCGGCCCAGGGAGCGGCTGAACCGCTGCTATATGGTCATGCAGGACGCGGGGCACCAACTCTTTACCGAGAGCGTGCTGGGCGAGGTGCTGATCAGCACGCCGGACGAGAATGAGGCCGCGGCCAGGGAAATTCTGGCCCGGCTCGATCTGACGCCCTATCTGGAGCGTCACCCGGCGTCCCTTTCCGGCGGGCAGAAGCAGCGGCTGGCCATCGCCTCCGCCATAGCGGCGGAGCGCGCGGTGCTGTTTTTTGACGAGCCCACCAGCGGCCTGGACTATCGCCACATGCTGCAGACGGCGCAGCTTCTCAAGCAGCTCCGACAGAATGGCCGGACGGCCTATATCATCACCCACGACCCGGAGCTGATCTGCGAATGCTGCACCGACATCCTCCATCTGGAGGCGGGCAGCATCGTGGAGAGCTATCCCATGGACGACGCGGGCGTGCGCAGGATCCGGGCGTTTTTCCGGATCGACGACGCCCATTGACCCACCATTGACCCGGCTCCCGTACAGGATACCTGTACGGGAGCTTTTTCGCTTATTGCTTCAATATCTCCACGATCTGCCCGAAGTCCTCTCTGGCCTCTTTATAGTACGGCAGCATGCAGTAGCAGTGGGTCATTCTGGGCCGCACCGTGACGGTACAGGGGACATCCGCACTCTGGCAGGCGGCCTCGAACTCCGGCCACGCACCGTAGAGCACCTCGTCGGCGCTGTAATAGAAATGGATATCCCCCACACCGGCGTAATTTCCCAGAGAGGGCGCCAGCATGTATTCCGGCACGTTGGCCTGTCCGTGGCGCATGAGCTTCTCCCCTTTGGCCATGAAGGCATAGTCGATGGCCACGTCGCGGGCGTTCAGGGCCTGCATACGGGCCCTTTCCCCGTCGTTCCAGGGTACCTCGCCGGGGGAGACGGCCACGATGTGCCGTGGCTGGGGGATGGGCGTGCCCAGGGCGCTGTTGTGGGCGGCCATGCCCAGGGCCAGCGCGCCGCCGGAGGAAAAGCCGCAGGTGCTGACATTTCCGCCGCCGTAGAGGGCTGTCATCTGGCGGTAGCACTCGTAGGCCATGTCGTAGCTGACGGTGATGCAGTGCTCGGTGCAGAGGGGGTAGATGGGGAACCACACGTCGCAGCCCGTGCCGTAGCACAGCTTCCGCAGCACGGCGGCATCGCCCTTGTCGGGGCCGATGACCATACCGCCGCCGAAAAAGAACAGGATGGCCCGCTTGGCTGGTTCCTTCGCCGCCCGGACGATGAGGCACGGAAAGCCTTTTATCATCTTCTTTTCATAGTGGGCCTTGTGATCCGTGGGCATAAAGAAGCCCCGGCCCCGGTTGGCCTTTTCGATGGCCTTCAGCAATTCCTCCTCCGGCAGGGCAAACGCCTTTTTGGCGCCGGAGAGCCGATAGGCGGCACGCAGTGCCGCTGCACCGATGCTCATTGTCCGATTCCTCCCTTGACGGCTGTTACGCAGAGCCAGCCCATTCCGTTCTTATGCACCCGGACATCCCGAAAGCCGGACTGCTCCAGCGCGTCCTTCAGTTGGGTGTCCCGGTAGACGGTCATGCCGTCGATGCGATCCGGCCACTTGCTGTCCTTCTCGGGGTCGCTGCACTCGCAGCAGATGAGAAATGTACCGCCGGGCTTCAGCACACGGCAGACCTCCCGGAAGCACTGCGGCAGGCCGGGCCAGAAATAGACCGTTTCAAAGGCCGTGACCGCGTCGAACCAGTCCGACGCGAAGATCATGTCGGCGACGCTGCCCTGCAGCACCGTGCAGCGGCCCTCACGGATGGCCTGGGCATTGACCTTCCGCGCCTTTTCCGCGCTGACGGGCGAGTAGTCGATGCCCTTGACCACGCCGCCGGGGCATTTTTTCAGCAGCTTTTTCATATTGGCGCCACCGCCGCAGCCGCAGTCCAGCACCGCCGCGTCCGGGGCGATATGCAGGAACGAAAGGCCCCACCGCGCCAACGGCCCGTGGCACAGGTTCATCATGGACACCATCATTTGTCCGCCAAGGCCGGTGGGCCGGCGGGTATTTTCCAGAAATGACATAGAATTCCCCTCCCAGGATCAGTTTTTACCGGCGTGCCGTCCCAGCCAGATGCCGTTGGCCAGCATCCAGATCAGCAGCGACGCGTTGCCGGAGCACTGGCTCAGCACGAAGTCCCAGGTGGAGATCTCCGCGCCCAGCGCCTGGCGGATATCCGGGATCAGCGCCAGCACCGCCTGCCAGACCAGCATGTGGAACACCAGCATTTTTCGGGGCAGAGCCGTTTTCCTTGTCAGCACGGCCCAGGCGCTGCCCAGGGCGAAGAGGAACATCCCGGCGTAGGACAGCAGCATGGCCGGGAACACGCGGCTGTAATACCCCTGCATGAGCGCCGCCGTCTCCTGACGGCCCAGCAGCGGCGCCAGCGTGCTGGTCCAGTCGGCCAGGCTGCCGATAAAGAAATGGAGCGCGGCGGCAGAGGCCACATAGATCACGCCGCCCAGCAGAATGACGCGGCGGGTCCCGGCGTACTGGGGCATGACCTGCCGGTAAAAGACCCGGACGGTGAAAAAGCCCAGGGCCATGCCCAAAAGGCCCGTGGCCAGCAGCAGCGGCAGGCGCCACGCCGGAAACGAGCCGTTCAGGTATGCCTCCCGCAGGAAGAGGCCGCTGTCTCCCGCGTCGGCGGGGATCACGCTCAGGCACAGGTCGCCCACCAGCATCAGCGCCGCGCTGAGGGCGGCCAGCCAGCAATCCCGGCGGCAGACCGCTTCGCCGTTTGTGATCGTATCCTTCATGGTGTGTCCTCCTTTGAAATTCCCGTCCGGCCGGGCTTGTCATCACAGCGGGACTATCGCGCAGTATGCTCTCATACCCCGCCCTGTCGGCCGGATCACCTTCCCCTGATCTTCAGGCAGAAGTCGCAGCAGTCGCCGCCCCGGCCCAGGGTCTTTGTCCGGTGCCAGCAGAGCATGGGGTGCATGCCGTCGTAGGTGATATCGTCACTGTCGCAGAAGCAATGGCACAGCTCCGGGCAGCCATAGTGCACACAGGTGTCGTGATAGGGACACTTCGTCATGTCGATGCGCCACACGCCGCCGGTGGTCTGGATATCCGTGGCGGCAAAGCCCGCCGCCGGGCCGAAGAACTTCGGCGTCTCACGGGAGAAGATGGCCGGTACGATGCGGTACAGGCCGGGGATCTTCATCAGCTTCAGGAACGCCTTCTTCTGCCGCCACGCTTTCTGCTCCACATAGCTGTGGACCGTCTGCAGGGCCTCCTCCTTTGGCATCACCCTTTGCAGCGTCTCATAGGCCGCGATACCCGGCAGGATCTGGTTTTCCAGGTGGCGCTGCTTCTCCTTGCTTGCGCCGGCGTTCTCCGCCCGCAGCGCCTGCAGCCGCGCGTCAAAGGCGGCGTTCAGCGTCTCGGCCTGCGCCGGAAAGCGCTGTGCCGCCGTCTGTTGAAAATTTACCGCGATATAACTGGGTTTCATAAAAGCTCCCCCTTACCATTATTTCATGTACGGCGCGCCCGCGCCTCATACTTCACGCCTTTCGCTCCAGTACCACGATCCGGTTGGAGATATTCCGCACCGCCGGCAGCTTGTCCAGCAGCTTATAGACCGGCACGAACACCGCCATGCCCTCGGTCAGGCAGTGCTCCGCCACAAAGTGGAAGTCCGGCAGCAGCGCCGCCAGCGTCCGGCCATCCCTGACGCCCCAGGTGAATTTCGCGTTGCTGCCCTCGATGGACTTCTCCTTGAACCGCTTCACCACCATGGGATTCATGGTCTCCACCAGTACGGCGGCCTGGGGGAAGCGTCCGGCGATAACGGCAAAGATCCGCTGCACATCCGCCTCCGTCAGGTACATGGTCAGGCCCTCGATGATGATCAGCACCGGCGCGTCGGTCTCTTCGATCCGGCTGCCCCAGTCGTCCATGGCGGACATGGCGATCTGGGTAACGGCGCCGCTCTCCGGCAACAGCTTCTCCCGCACGGCCATGGTCTCCGGCAGATCCAGGTTATACCAATGGCGGTACCCCGTCATCCGATAGCACCGGGTGTCCAGCCCGCAGGCGATGTTCACCACCACGGCGCCGGGATGGCCCGCCAGATACGCCGTCGTCAGCCTGTCCAGCACGATGGTACGGGCGATGACGCCGCTGCGCATGGCGGTGTCCTTCTCTGCCAGGGAGAAGTCGTAGTCCAGCTTCTCCACGATCTCCTCCGCCTTCACGTCCCGGATCACACCCCGGCCCCGGCTCTCCTTGGCCCGGGCGTAGACGGTCTGCAGCATGGTCTCCGGCACACCGGAGAGGGTGATCTTCTCGTTCATATCCGTTCTGCCTCCTGACAGTGTTGCTCTGTCTTTTATCGCTTCCGGTTAGCGTAATCTAACCGTCACAGTTTTGAAAAGCTGCCCGCGGCAGCCAATCCTTTCGACATGGTATTGTATCATTCACGCACACCGTTTTCAAGATGGTATTTGCGATTTCAAGGGGTATTTTTCTCCCCCGCAGCGGACAAAGCCTCCGGCAGGACCGGAGGCTTTGCTCATATATCGGGGATGGGCGCCGTCAGGTGGCCTCCGCCTCCTTGTGATAGGGATCCAGGAAGCGGGCCGGCGCCTTTTTATAGGTAGCCAGGCTGACGATCACCAGCGCGGCGGCACAGGCGATGGCACCGGGTACCGTGGGGCCAAGGCCGAAGGGCGTACCGATGAGCTTCCAGCCCACGCACACCACAAAGCCCGCCGCCATGCCGGAGATGATACCGGCCTTGGTGGCCTTCTTCCAGTACAGCGCCGCAAAGGCCGGCAGGCCCGCCGCGGCGGCGTAGAAGCTCCAGGCGAACATGAGGATGTTATAGGCGTTTTTGATGTACAGGGCGATGACCAGTGCGCCCAGGGGCAGGATAAAGGCGAACACGCGGGTCAGCCGCAGCTCCTTCTTTTCGGAGATATTGGGCTTGAATACCTTATAGATATCGTGGACGCAGGTCTGGACGGAGACGATGAGGTAGCTGTCCGCCGTGGACATGATGACCGACAGGATGCCCGCCAGGGCCAGACCCGTCAGGCCCACCGGCAGCACCTCGATGGCCAGGGCGGGCACCACCGCGTCGGTGGAGCCGAACTGGGCCAGCTTTTCCGGGCTGACCAACTGGTGGGTGACCACGCCAATGAACCACACCAGCGGGATGGTCAGGCCGTAGACAAAGGTGCCCAGGAACAGGCCCTCGCGGGCGGCCTTCTGGCTCTTGGCGGCAAAGGCACGCTGCCACATCTCGGCACCCGCCAGGGTGAACACGAAATAGGTGATGATATCGCCGATGATATTGCCGTCCACATAGGGCTTGGCCAGCTCCGGGGCCAGATTCTCCAGGAACACAGAGAAGCCGCCCAGCTTGGACAGAGACGCCGTGGGGATCAGGATATACACAAACAGGATCAGCATGACGAACTGGAACACGTCTGTATAGATCACGCCGAACAATCCGGAGGTGGCGGTATAGATCATAAAGACCAGGCAGGCGATCAGCGCGCCCATCTCATAGGAGATGCCGATCTCATTGCCCAGCATATTGATGATGGTGGCGGTGGCCGTCACCTGAGAGGCCACGGTGCCCATCATGGTAAAGGCGATCAGGCAGCCCAGGATCACCTTCGCCGTTTTGCCGAAGCGCTGCTCGAACAGGTCGGGGATGGAGGTGACGTTGAAGGTGGTGCCCACGGCGGAGATGCGCCCGGCAAAACCGGAGAAGATAAACATACCCAGCAGGTACGGCAGGGCCGTCATGATGGCCTTGAAGCCGCTGGAATACGCCACACCGGCGCGGCCCATCAGGCCGCTGCCGCCGATGATGGTGGCGCACACGGTGGCCATCAGCACCAGTGGGCCGAAGGACCGTCCGCCCAGATAGTAGTCATCCGTGTTCTGTACCTTTTTCACCATCACCACGCCGATGGTGACCATGGCGATGAGATAGGCGGCAATGATGCCCAGATCGATCGCATGCAGTTCGTTGTGTACCAATAGAAAAACTCCTTTCGTGATCCGGCCGGAGCCGGGAAAATTACGCATTCGAGAAGAAGTGGGACACCGCCTCGCGGGCCTTGGCGTCACCCACGAAGATCACGCAGTCCCCGGCGTACAGCTCGGCATAGGGGCCGGGCGAGACGATATAGGACAGGTTGCGCCGGATAGCCACGATGGTGGCGCCGGTGGCCTGCCAGAAGCGCAGCGCGCCTACGGTGACGCCGCTGTGGGGCCAATCGTCGGGGACACGGCAGGTATAGTTGGGCAGGCCGTCCGGCGTCTGGCTGGTCTCGTCCAGAATGTCGCGGCAAAGCTCCGCCATCTGGCGGTTCAACTGCTCCTGCCGGGCCAATAGCTGCTCCAGCCGCTGCCGCTTGCCCCGCATGTCGGTCCTGTCCGCGAAGTTGCTGAGATACCGGCGGGCGTTGTCGGCGGACAGAACGTATACGCCGCTCTGCTCCTTTACCTCCACCACCTTCATATCCGCCAGCAGCCGCAGCGCCCGGCGGATGGTCTCCGGCGAGACGTTATATTCCGGCGAAAGCCGGGAGCGGCCGGAGAGCTTCTCCCCTTCCCGCATCTGCCCCGAGGCGATCCGCTCCGCCAGCGAGATGGCGATGCGGGTATACTGCGTCAGTCCGTCGTTGTCCATAATAAGGCCCTCCCTTTTATTTCCATTTCACAGTATACCATCTGACAACTTGTTTTGCAAGTAAAGTTTTCAGATTTTATGTTTTCCGCATTTTGATATTGAGCTCCGGAAATATCCATGGTACAATAGGCCAGACAGAAAAAACAGGAGCGCAGGAAATACGCGCCGGGCCGCAGGATGCCGGCCGTCGGATCCCGCTTCTGATCGTCCATTCCGATATCGGCGTTCGCGTTATAGAGAGGAGTTTCCATCTTGAAAAAGCATGCTTCCCTGAAGAATCTGGTATTGTCCGCTATGTTCCTGGCCATCGGCCTCGTTCTGCCCTTCTTTATCGGGCAGATCCCCGCCATCGGCAAGATGCTGCTGCCCATGCACATTCCCGTACTGCTGTGTGGCCTGATCTGCGGCTGGCAGTGGGGCTTGGGCGTGGGCTTCGTACTGCCGCTGCTGCGGTCGGTGCTGTTCGGCTTTCCGGCCATGTACCCCAACGCCGTCGGCATGGCCTTTGAGCTGGCCGTCTACGGCCTGGTCATAGGATACCTGTACGCCCACAGCAAATACCAGTGCGTCAAGGCGCTGTACAAGTGCCTGATCCCCGCCATGATCGCGGGCCGTCTGGTATGGGGCGCGGTGATGATCGTGCTGATGGGGCTGGGCGGCAGTGCCTTTACCTGGGAGCTATTCCTGGGCGGCGCACTGCTGAACGCCCTGCCCGGTATCGCCCTGCAGCTCATCCTGATCCCCGCTGTGATGGTGCTGCTGGATCGGACGAAGCTGGTGCGGTTCTATCAGCCTGAGCCTATGCCCGAGCAAGCCGTATGACCAACCTCGACTACACCCGGCTGGTACTGGCCATCCGGGAAAGACTCATCCAGCGGGGCCGGATCATTGTGGCCATCGACGGGCGGTGCGGCTCCGGCAAGACCACGCTGGCCGCACGGCTGGAAAAGGATCTTCGGTGCGCCGTGTACCACATGGATGACTTCTTCCCCCGTCCCGAACAGCGGACGGAGAAACGACTGTCCCGGCCCGGCGAAAACGTGGATCACGAGCGTTTTCTGGAAGAAGTACTGCTGCCGCTCCACGGCACGCAGGCTGTCACCTACCGGCCCTATCTCTGCGCGCAGCAGCAGTTGGGTGAGCCGGTGACGGTGGCGCCCAACCGGTTGACCATCGTGGAGGGCTCCTATTCCTGCCATCCCGCCCTGTGGGAGCACTATGACCTGCGGATATTTCTGACCATCGACCCGGAGGAGCAGATGCGGCGCATCGAACGGCGCAACGGCCCGGAGAAGGCCGCCATGTTCCGCAGCCGGTGGATCCCTTTCGAGGAATCATATTTTGAAGCCTATGACGTGCAGGCCCGGTGCGATATGACCTTCTCCGGCTGAGTCAGACGAAGCAAAGGGACTATTTCTCTCCCCGCCCCCGTGCATAAATAAAAGCGCACCCGCCGCGGATGTCTTTCCGCAGTGGGTGCGCTTCTGCTCTGTATGGGGTTTCGGGCGGCCTTATGCCTCCAGGCAGATGGATTCCACCAGGGCGCACCACTCCTTGGGATAAACGCCCAGAAGCTCCTCGTGCCGCATGTTCTGGTGGTGGATCACGGGGGTTTTGAAGTACTTATTGTACCTCTTCAGGTACTTTTCGCCCATCTTCTCCGCGTAAAAAACGTGGATCTCCGTCTCGCCGTTGTCGATCCTCTCCGGAAGCGGCGTGGTCAGGTCGGAGCGGAACTGGTTCTTCAGGCTCTCTCTGGTGATAAAGCTCATATCGTACCGATCCCGGCCCACCAACGCCACAAAGGCACGGTTATAGGGATCCGGATCGGCCATCTGCTTTTCAAAACGCTTCTGCATCAGACGGGTGCGGTACATGCCGGTGTGGATGAAATGGTAGGTGAGCTTCACCATCAGCCCAGCCATGAGAGCAGCCTTCCCCGCTCCCGCCTGATCCAGGTCTGAGCTGCCGATGATCCCGTACTCCATATGGATGCGGTGTCTTGCCGCCAGGTGCGCCACAAAGGTGCCGCCCAGTGAGCAGCCGTAGGCGGCGCGGATATGACCGCGGTAGTTGTCCAGGACATAGGCCTCGATCTTCTCCAGCTCGTCCGTCACGGTGGTATAGCTGTCTGTATCCCCATCGTCAAAGCCGGTATAGGCCACCGCCGCCACCAGAAATTTTTCCGCCAGCGTGTCGATCACATGGCCGAAGTTCCCCTTCCAATAGCACATTGTCCCCGGAAAAAGCATAATGACCGGGTTTTTCCGGTCGCCGAATTCATGGACTGTCATTCTCATTCTCCCCTTCCGGCTTTTTTCACGGACAGTATACCACCGCGGCAAACCGCAAAGCAAGAGCAAATACCGGCGGGGTTGCCTGGCCGAGCTGTAAATCTTTCTTGAATTTTTCTTGAGAGTAGTTGCTTTTTTTCGACATTTGCTCTATGATAGGCATCGTGTCTGTTTCAGAACAAATTTCGGCCCTTTTCCGGAAGGGTACTCTCGGTAGGAGATATATATGCTGAAAACCAAACCCAATGAGATATCGAACCCCCATCAGACGCCTCATGAGGCGTCTGAGACGGCGCAGAGCCTGCGCCGCGGCCTGTGGAAATCGTGGGGCAGCAGCCTGCTGCTGTTCTGCTGCACCAGCGTGTATGTGGAGCTGTGCCTGCACCTGTGCGTCTATCGTTCGCTGGACAGGCGGATCGTCTACCCCATCCTGTTTGCCCTGCTGGGCGGCGTGGTCTTTTCCCTGCTGACCTCGTACCTGCCCCGGATCCTGCGGCAGATCGTGGGGACGATCCTTTTGGCGGTACAGGTGCTGTTTGCCGAGGTGCAGTTGGTCTATTACGGCATCTTCGGCAACTTCATGCCCATCAGCCAGGTCAGCATGGGCGAGAACGTCATCGTCAACTTCAACTCCCAGATCCTGTACGGCATCGGCAAGAATCTGGCGGCCATCCTTCTGCTGCTGGTGCCGCTGGTGGCGATGATCCTGGGTCTCGCCCTGCGGAAGGTGCTGCGGGTGCGGCTGGGCTGGAAGCAGGCGCTGGCCACGCTGGGCGTGCTGCTGACGCTGCTGCTGGTGACATCGGGCATCATGTACGCCGGGCGGAACAAGCCCTTCTCCGTGTACAAGATCTTCACCAATGTGAACACCTCCACCGACAGCAGCTTCAAAAACGTGGGCATGCTGGCCACCACCGCCCAGGAGCTCCACTATATGCTCTTCGACAACGACGGCGGCTTTACCATCACGCCGTCCTCGCTGGGCACGGCCACCAGACAGCTCTACAGCAGCAATTCCTATAACGTGATCGAAAGCATCGACTTCACGAAGCTGGCAGAGTCCACGGACGATGCCATGTGCAAGACCACAGACGAATATCTGGCGCAGGTGGTCCCCACCCGGAAGAACAGCTACACCGGGCTTTTGCAGGACTACAACCTGATCACCATCTGCGCCGAGAGCTTCTGTCCCTGGTTCATCAGCGAGGAGCTGACGCCCACCCTGTACAAGCTGTCCCACACAGGCATCATCTTCGATAATTACTACGGCACGTTCCAATCCGTCACCACCAACGGGGAATACACCATGTGCATGGGCCTCTATCCCGACATGTCCCGCACCAAGACGGATTCCAGCTTCAACGTGGCGGGCACCAACTATCTGCCCTTCTGCCTGGGCAACGCCCTGAAGGAAAAGGGCTACCAGACCTGGGGCTATCACGACTATATCGGCGATTTCTACAACCGGAACATCACCCACGCCAACATGGGCTATACCTTCAAGGCGGCGGACTCCGGGCTGGATATAAAGATCGACTGGCCCTCCTCCGATCTGGAGATGATGGAGGCCTCCGTGGACGACTACCTCAGCAGCAAGGAGCCCTTCCACGCCTATTACATGACCTTCAGCGGCCACTATCAGTACAACTGGGACAACGCCATGAGCGACAAGAACCGGGATGCAGTAAGAGACCTGCCCTACTCCGAGCCGGTGAAGGCGTACATCGCCTGCAATCTGGAGCTGGAGAACGCGCTGACCTATCTGATGGAGCGGCTGGAGCAGGCAGGCGTGGCCAACAAGACCTGCATCGTGTTGACCAACGACCACTATCCCTACGGTCTGACGGAGGAGGAGTATAACGAGCTGGCGGGCCAAACCCTGGACACCACCTTCGAGAAGTACCGCAACAGCTTCATCTGTTATGTGCCCGGCCTCTCCGAGAATATCGTGGTGGATGAATACTGCTCTACAGCGGACATTCTGCCCACGCTGCTGAACCTGTTCGGCGTGGACTACGACTCCCGGCTGCTTGCGGGCACCGATGTGCTGTCCAACGGTGTACATATAGCGGTGCTGTCGGACAAGTCCTTCCTGACGAAGACCTTCCGGTATGACGCCGGTACAGAGACGATGATCCCCGCCGATGAGAGCATCACCATCTCCGACGAGCTGCTGGACGCCTATCGCCTGTATGTGGACAACAAATTCCAGATGTCCAGCAACATCGTCAACAGTGACTACTATGCCCACGTCTTCGGCAAGGCGTCCAGCGGCGGCAGCCTGGAGGATACGGTGGTGTTTACGGACATCACGGGCATCTTCAACCAAGCCAGCGTCCTCTATATGTACCGCAACGGGTATATCGACCCGGAGACGCCGGACACCTTCGGCGGAAAGGCCACGGCAAAGCTGGGCGAATTTGTGGATGTGCTGTACCGCATCGCCCAGCGGCCGGAGACGGACAATTCCGCCCTGCCGCCCGACTATGAAAACGAGAAATTCAACGGATCCGCCTGTCCCTACTACGACGCCGTGTGCTGGGCGTATCAGACGGGGTTGATCCGCCGGAGCGATCTGCGCACCGCCTATGACGATGACATGGACTATCAGACGGCCTGCCTGATGATCTACCGCTACGCCGCCCTGGCTGGTATTGACACCCGCGTAGATCAGGAGATACTGCGGCAGACCATGCGGGAAAATCCCCGGCTCAGCGGCGAGGTCGTCAAGGCCATGCTCTGGTGCGACCAGACGGACATCACCACCCGTGACAGTGAGCTGGGTGAGCTGCTGGCATCCTGCGACACCCATATCAACCGGTATCAGATGACCTCGTTCCTGTTCTATCTATGCACCTATGAGCTGGATCTGGGAAGCTGATCCGCCATATACATATGCAAGGCGCCATCTGGCTATCCGGATGGCGCCTTATGCAGTTCATATGTCCAATTTCCTCTCACAGCAGCGTCTCCCGCTGGGCCATCAACTCACCGATGAACACCCTGGCCGCCAGCGGCAGGGTGCGGCGATCCTTCATAACAATGCCGATGGTGCGGATCACCGGCGGGTCCAGCGGCAGCGCCGCCACATCATAGGCCGTCTTGTGCAGCACCAGCTCCGCCAGGATCGAGACCCCCATTCCCTGCTCGATCATGGACAGAATGGAGTAGTCGTCGTGAACGCGAAGCTTAACGTCAGGGACGATCCCGGCGGCGGCAAAGGCCTCCTCCGGCTCACTGTATACGCCGCCCTCCAGCAGCAGAAACGGCTCCCCCGCCAAGTCCTCCAGCGTCACCGCTGCTTTCGCCGCCAGCGGATGCCCGGCAGGTACCACTGCCCGGAACGCACCGGACTTGACCACCATCGTCTCCAGCCCCTTCACCGCCTGGGGATTCACAAAGCCGAAGTCCACCGCCCCGGTGCGCACCCACTCCTGGATGCTGGAATAGTCCCCCTGATGCAGCACGATCTGCACGTTGGGGTGCTTCTCCCAGAAGGCCCGGATCACCTGGGGCAGCCAGTGGGCCGACACGCTGGACACCGTGCCGATGCGGACGATACCCGTCTCCAGGCCACTGATCTCGTCGGCGCTGCGGCGCATGGCGTCATACTGCCGCACGGCACTTTCGATGGACGGGTACAGCCGCTCCCCCTCCGGCGTCAGCCGGATGCCGTACCGGGAGCGGTATAATAATTTCATGGACAGTTCCCGCTCCAGCGAGGTCATCATCTGGCTCAAGGCGGGCTGGGTGTAGCCCAAAAGCTCCGCCGCCTTGGTAAAGCTGCCTACCTCCACCACCTTGAGAAACGCTTTGTATCGGTGCATATTCAAATAACCTTTCTGCATGTTCATATAAGAAACATCAACTTTACTTATCCATGAAACAGTATATAATAAAGCCCAAGAAAAAGCAATACGGATGTGGCCAACCGCCGCATCCGCAACAAGAAAGGAGCTGCTTTTCATGACAAAGACAAACAACAAGACCCTGAAGCTGGTGATCGCAGTTGCCATTCTGCTGATCACGCTGGTGACCCTGGGCTGTCTGCTGGCCGGCGCCGTCACGCCGGTGGTGGCCGTATCCGCCATGCTGATGCCGGTGTGGATCGTCTCCAGCCTGTGCCTGTGGTGCACGATAGTGTAAATACGGAATACCGTCCTTCCATCACTTCCTCTCCCCCGTAAGTAACCCCTCCGGTCAGTGACCGGAGGGGTTACTTCTTTTTGGGTTGGTACGCGCCGTCGTCAAATCGCACGAAAATTTTGGTGCTTCCCCATGTTAATTTGTTAGCGTATTAGTGCGGTAAAGTATTGACGTGATAAAGTGTTTCTGGTAAGATAGGGAGCAACAAAAACAGAGGGCGATCCGACGCCCCTGAAAAAACCGTAAAGAGAGGGTATGAACATGAAAAAGACGATGACGCGCATTGCGGCGCTTCTGCTGACATTGGTGATGGTCCTGTGCTGCACCGCCTGCGGCGGCGGCAGCGGCCAGGAAGAGAGCAAGGACCGTCTGGCACAGATCAAGGACCGGGGCTATATCGAGCTGTGTACCGAGCCGTACTTCGCCCCCTATGAGTACGTCGATCCCACCAAGAGCGGCGACGAGCAGTATCAGGGCATGGACATCGAGGTGGCCAAGTACATCGCCGACAAGATCGGCGTGGAGCTGAAGATCACCGCGCTGGACTTTACCGCTGTGCTGGCCGGTGTGGCGGACGGCAAGTATGACTTCGCCATCTCCGCCATTGCCTACTCCCCCGCCCGGGCCGAGGCCATGCGCCTGTCCGACGTGTACTACTCCGACAACACCGGCTACGGCTTTGTGGTCCGCAGCGAGGACGCCGGGAAGTACACCGATCTGGAATCCCTGAAGGACGCGGTGGTGATCACCCAGAGCGGCTCCGTGCAGGAGGCGCTGTATAACCAGTACATCAACGGCGCATGCAAGGAGTTCAAGCTGGTGGCCAACATGACCGACGGCTATCTGGCGGTATCCGAGGGCAAGGCGGATGTGTGCATCTGCTCCACCGCCTCCGCGGGACTGTATGCCGAGGCCAACGGCGGACTGACCATCCCCGACTTCCGCTTTGATGTGGATCCCAACATGAACGGCACCTGCGTGGCCATGCCCACGGAGGGCACCGACTCTCTGGCAGAGCTGGTGAACCAGTGCATCGCCGAGCTGAACGACAGCGGCAAGACCGTGGAGTGGTACGGCCAGTACGAGGCTGCCGCCGCTGAGCTGGGCATCGAATAACGCACGAAAACCGGGGCCATGCCCCACTGAGCATAGGAGCGTAACACCATGGAAAAGGTCATCAAGCTTTTGGCAAAATATTATCCCGTCTATCTCTCCGGCCTGTGGGGCACCCTGTGGATCTCCGCGGTGACGGTGCTGTCGGGCGCGCTGCTGGGTATGATCGTGGCGCTGATGCGCATGAGCCGCAGCAAGGTGCTCAGGGCCGTCTCCGGCGCCTATGTGGAGGTACTGCGGGGTACACCCATCCTGCTGCAGCTCTACTTCTTCTGGATCGGGCTGCCCAAGCTGGTGCCCTTTGCGCTGAGCGACACCCAGTGCATCGTCATCGCCCTGGCGGTGAATGCCTCCGCCTTTATCTCGGAGATCATCCGGGCCGGTATCGCCGCCGTGGACAAGGGCCAGTGGGAGGCCGCCCGCAGCATCGGCCTGTCCGAGACCCATGTGATGACCCACGTGATCCTGCCCCAGGCGGTGAAGAACATCCTCCCTGCCCTGTGCAATGAGTTCATCTCCACGGTCAAGGGCACGTCACTGGCGTCCGTGTTCTTTGTGGGTGAGCTGATGACCAGCTTCAAGACGGTGCAGAGCGCCACCTTCCTGGCGCTGCAGTCCCTGACCATCGTGGGTATCATCTATTTCGCGCTGAACTTTGTGCTGTCCCGCCTGCTGGGCGTGTTGGAGAGGAGGCTGACCGTCAGTGGCTGACGTGATCCTGAGAACAGAGAACCTGGAAAAGCGCTTCGGTGAGCTGGAGGTGCTGAAGGGGATCACCACCGCCGTCCGCAAGGGCGAGGTGGTATCCATCATCGGGCCCAGCGGCGGCGGAAAGTCCACCTTTCTGCGGTGTCTGAACCTGCTGGAGACCCCTGACGGCGGCAAGGTCTTTTACAAAGAGCAGGACGTGACCGCCGCCAAGCTGAATGTCGCCCAGTACCGCCAGAGCATCGGTATGGTGTTCCAGCACTTCAACGTATTTCCCAACATGACGGTGCTGGACAACGTGACGCTGGCGCCGGTGCTGGAAAAGAAGATCCCCAAGGAGCAGGCCCAGGCTGAGGCCATGGCGCTGCTGGAGCGGGTAGGGCTGGGCGGCAAGGCGGACGAATATCCCCGCAAGCTGTCCGGCGGACAGAAGCAGCGGCTGGCTATCGTCCGGGCGCTGGCCATGAAGCCGGAGGTCATGCTGTTTGACGAGCCCACCTCCGCCCTTGACCCGGAGATGGTGAAGGAGGTGCTGAACGTCATCCGTGAGCTGACCCGCAGCGGCATGACCATCCTGATCGTGACCCACGAGATGGGCTTTGCCCGGGAGGTATCCGACCGGATCCTGTTTATCTGTGACGGCGTGATCAAGGAGGAGGGAACACCGGAGCAGATCTTCACCTGCCCCCGCGACCCCAGCACCATCAAATTCCTGAGTATGGTATTGTAAAAGGAGACGTATCGTATGATCCAGACCATCAAAGAGCTGGTGGCCGTCAAGGCGGACACCACCGTGCAACTGGCCAGGGATATCTGGAGCTACGCGGAGCTGTCCTACGAAGAGACGCGCTCCGCCGCCGCCCTGATCAACGCCCTGAAGCAGGAGGGCTTTGCCATTGAAGAGGGCATTGCCGGGATGCCCACCGCCTTTACCGCCACATATCAGTGCGGCAGCGGCAAGCCCGTGGTGGGCTTTCTGGCGGAATATGACGCGCTGGCGGGCCTGAGCCAGAAAGCGGCCTGTCCGGTGCAGGAGCCGGTGCAGACAGGCGGAGCAGGCCATGGCTGCGGCCACAATCTGCTGGGCGCCGGGTGCTTTGCCGCCGCCGTGGCGCTGAAGGACTATCTGCTGAAGGAAAAGCTGGACGGCACGGTGATCTTCTTCGGCTGCCCCGCCGAGGAGGGCGCCGGAGCCAAGCAGTTCATCGCCCGGGCCGGGTATTTCGACAACGTGGACTTTGCCTACACCTGGCATCCGGAGACGGTGAACGAGGTGGGCTCACGGGGCAGCGTGGCCATCATGGGCGCCAACTTCATCTTTGACGGCGTGGCGGCCCACGCCGGCGGTGAGCCCCATCTGGGCCGCAGCGCGCTGGACGCCTGTGAGCTGATGAACGTGGGCTGCAACTATCTGCGGGAGCACATGATCGACGCCGCCCGCATCCACTACGCCTACTCCGACCCCGGCGGCACCGCCCCCAACGTGGTGCAGAGCCACGCCGTCATCAAGTACGAGGTGCGCGCGCCGAAGGTCAGCCAGGTGCAGGAGCTGTTCACCCGCGTGGTGGACGTGGCCAAGGGCGCGGCGCTGATGACCGGCACCAAAATGCGCTATGAGATCACCATGGCCTTTTCCGACTATGTGCCCAACCGCACGCTGGGCGCGGTGGTGGATCAATGCCTGCGGGAGCTGGGTGCGCCGGAGTGGACGGAGGCCGACTACGAGCTGGCGGCGGAATTCCTGCGGACCTATCCCCGCACCACCATGGCGGGCATCCGGGAGAAGCTGACGGCCTATTTTACCCCCGAGGAGCTGGACGCCGCGCTGGCCAGGCCGCTGGACAGCGTCATCCACCCCTTCGATCCGCGGGAGACCGGCTATAACTCCGGCTCCACCGACGTGGGCGATGTGGGCTATGCTACGCCGACGGTCATGTTCCACATCGCCACGGCCTGTCTGGGCAATGTGGGCCACTCCTGGCAGAACACCGCCTTCGCCTGCTCGGACATCGGCATGAAGGGCATGCTGCGGGCGGCGGAGGTCATGACGCTGGCCGCTGTCCGCACCATGGCGCAGCCGGAGCTGATCCAGAAGGCCCGCAGGGAACTGCTGGCGAAAAACAGCGGCAGCTATCATTGCCCGCTGCCGGATTACGTCACACCGCCTATCGGCCGGTATTGAGCATGTATCTAAAGGGAATGACACGCGGCGCGTGTCATCCCCTTTTCGTCTGTGCCAGAGTATACAGGGGGTTGCGGCAGGGGCGCGCTTCCCTGCCGGTGATCCGACACCTGCACATCGCGGCAGATACCGTCTTGAAAAAGGAATACCCGTATGCTATAATCTCATCAAAAAAATGGCCGCTTTTCGGTGGACGTTCGTCCGCAGCCTGCCGCCCGGGCGGCAGGCTGCCGAAGGCGGCTTCTCAAAGGCCCACCGGTTAGTTGCCACTAACCATCAAGGCATCGGGTAAAACACAATTTTTCCAAAAGGAGATATGGGTATGAGAATTCTAGTATTTGGCGCAGGCGTGCTGGGCTGCAATCTTACGCGAAATCTGTTCCGAGCCGGAAAGGACGTCACGCTGCTGGCACGGGGAAGCTGGGCGGAGACGATCCGGAAAAACGGACTGCGGATCAAGGACAAGTTCTCCCCCCACATGTCGGTCAGCCGCGTTCCGGTGGTGACGGAGCTGGAGCCGGACGACGCATATGACGTGATCTTTGTGGTCATGCGCTATACGCAGCTTGACGCCATCATGGAGACGCTGCAGACAAGTGCCGCGAAAAACATCGTGTTCGTGGGCAACAATGTACGGGCATCGGCCGTGGCCGCGCGCCTGCCGGAGAAGAACGTGATGTTCGCCTTCGCCTCCTCGGCAGGACATCGGGAGCGCGACTATGTGGCGTCCATCGACCTGAAAAAGATCACCATCGGGCAGCTTGCGGGCGCGCCCTCCAACGAGAAGCTGATCGCAGAGATCTTCGGCGGCACCAAATATAAGGTGACCTATGAGCCGAATATGGAGGATTATCTCCTGTGCCACGCGGCGTTCGTGCTGCCGGTGGCCTTCGCCTGCTACAAGACCGACGGCGACCTGAAAAAGCTCAAGGGCAACACCGCCTATCTGAGCCGGATGCTGGACGCCAATATTGAGGGCTATCGGGCGATCCGGAACGCCGGGCACGCCATTCTTCCGGCGTCGGACAGCGATTTTGAGGGCGCCGCGTACCGCAAGACCTGTCTGCGCTTCTTCAGGCTCATATGCGCCACCAGTCTGGGGAAGATCTGCGTTTCCGACCACGCCATGAACGCGACGGATGAAATGGGCGCGCTGAACCGGGATCTGAAGCGCTTCTTTGACGAAAACGGCGGGGCATATCCGGTGTGGCAGACGCTGGAACAGGAAGCCGGGAAATACCTGGGCTGATGAGGCGGACAGCGCATCTGAAAAAACAAAAGCCTCCGGTTTGACCAGAGGCTTTTGGGTTCACTGTATTTTTCTATTGCGCAGCCTTTTCCCCGGGCAGGCGCTGTTACGCCCAGATGATGCGCAGGACGATGTTCATAATGACGGACACGGCGATCCACACCGCCCAGATGAGGCCCACGCGGATGTACTGCTGCTTGATGCGGGGCACCTGCTGGTCATAGAGGCGGTGGTTCTCGCGGGTCAGGCCCACCAGCGCCTCGGGATTGCGGGCGGCCACCGCCTGCACGATGGCGTCGGCGGTGCGGCGGCTGGCGCCCCGGGACATGCGCAGGGCGTAGGCCCGGCCGTCGTAGGCCATCAACTGCACCACCACCGACTTGCTGAACAGCACCTTGATGTCGTGGCGATAGACCCACAGCACATCCGTCAGAGGCAGCACGATATTCTGGTGGCGGCCATAGATAAAGGCGGTGCTGACCAGGGCATCGGCGCGGGGATCCCCCTTCAGGTAGTGGAATTCACTCTCGGCCCGCTCCAGCAGCCCGGCCTTTTTCAGACGCTTCAGCTCCTTGCTAAGCTGGCTGGAATAGGCGATGGCAGTGATCAGGAAGGTGGCCGCGAGGAAAAACGCCAGCAGCGCAAAGTAGAAGAAGTTATTGTCCAGATCCTCCGGCGTCATGGTGCCGTCGATGTAGTAGGCGCCGTAGTAGTCGATAAACGCCTCGGTGGTCATGTCATAATTCACGGCAATGTCCGCCAGATAATCCTCCGGCATGGCGCAGATAATACCGGTAAGGCGCACCGGGTCAGGTCTCGCGGCCTGGGGCGTGTCGGTGGGCGCGGTGTCATCGGCTGGCAGATCGGCGGCGGGGATATCCGCCGACAGGGGCGCGGGGCTCGGCGCCGTCTGGCCGGTGGTGTCCTGGGGCTCGGAATCCTCACTGAGAGTATAGTCCACGATGTCGGCAAACTGCGCGTACTGCTCGTCGCTCAGCCGTACCAGATAGCCGTAGTCGTCGTTGTCCCAGGCGATATAAAAGACCTCTCGCTCGCCGCTGCCCAGGGTCACCTTATAGACCCACTCGGACATATAGTACACGTCAAGATAGCTGTAATCCTCCAGATAGACATCGTCCACCGCCAGCGGCGCGGCTTCAACGGTGCTGCGGCTCTTCTGCAGCAGGATGCCCATGACCACGCAGCCCGCGGTGATCACCAGCAGGACGACGGTCACGATCCACCAGGCGGCGGAGTGCTTGATATAACGGCGCATTTCCATAGTTTCTCTTTCTCCCTGTCTCTCGTTTTTCTTCTGTTTAATATCCCCAGGTCATCAGCTTCCACTGTCCGCCGTCGGAGCGGGCCAGCCACCATTGCCAATTATACTCTCTGTTGGCATTCCAGGCACCGCCGCCGGTTATCGGCGAACGAAAGCTGCTGCCAAAGGCGATGCATTGGGTAAATGTCTCCTCGGCGTCATTTGCCGCCTCCAGCTCGTTCATCCACGCGACGTTCTCCGCGCTGCACATATCGTCGGATATATAGGAAAGGCTGTACAGCTTACAGCCATCCATGTTGCTGAATGTCCGCTTGATCTCGTCGATAGCTGCGTCCATATCCGCTTTCGTATAAAGAGCGGAGGTGCCATAGTCGATCTTCGCGCCTTTCGTTATACCGCCTCCGCAGCCGGGCAAGACGAGAACGCAGACCAAGGCCAGTAAAAAAGCCGTCCGTTTCATAAAAATCTCTCCGTAAATCCCGCATTTCTTTGCCTTATATACCGCTGTTGCTGATACCACTGTATGTTATATGTTCCGCGCAGAGAAAGGCTGACAGCTTTTTCCAAAATTTTTTCCGTTTTTTCATATATCTTGTTCTTTCGTGGTGGCAAAAGGGATGATGTTGTGGTATACTGGCATTCATCCGGTCAGGCCGAAGGAGGTGACGCTGTGGCAGCGGAAAAGGAAAGCGCGTTTGACGCGCTGTATCTCGCCCAGGTGCAGAAGCTGCTTCGCTATGCCCAGGCCCATACCCAGAGTATGGAAGCCGCCGAGGAGCTGGTGCAGGACACCTTCCACGAGGCGTATCTGAAATTCGACCAACTGCAGCGCCACGGAAACCCGGGCGGCTGGCTGATGCAGACCCTGAAAAACAAGCTGGCGAACTATCAGCGCGCCCGGCAGCGGGAGGCTTCCCTGCTGGCCGGTTGGCTGGAGGACACCTCGCAGCTTCCCGCCCCCGGCGACCTGGTGGACGAGCTCTCACAGCGGCAGCAGGTGGCGGAGATCCGGGCCTTTGTGGCCGCCGGTTTTGACGACATTGACCGTGCCCTGTTCCAGGCGCTCCTGGTGGAGGGCCGCAGCCACAAGTACGCCGCGGCGGCGCTGGGAATCACCGTGTGGAACAGCCAGAAGCGGCTGGAGCGCATCCGGAAGCGGATACGGGACGCTTTTCCCGATTTTTAAGTTCTTTTTGTCAGCTTTTTCATCCCTAAAACATACATAAGTATACGAGAGATACGGAAGCATACGGAGCACGGAAGGAGGTGCCGCCCATGGAACAGCACGCCCCGCAGAACCAACCGAATACGCCGGAGGAAGCCCAGCGCATGCTGCGGGAGTTCCACACCCTCTACAACACGCCGGAGGGCGAGGGCTGCTCCCTGTATCCGTGTGAGCTGCCGGAGATGCCGCGGAAACGCTTCACCCTGCGCAAGGCACTGCTGACAGCGGCGGCCGCCGCGATCCTGATCCTGCTGCTGATCTGCACGGCGGTGGGATTTGAGAACGTCTTTCAGATGATCGGCGTCTGGACATCGGAGGAGCTGACCTTTGAAAACCAGTACGACGGCGAGGTGCCGGAGATGAACACCACCCCCATCAAGCCGGAGGAAGAGGTGGAATACGCCTCGCTGCAGGAGGCCGTCACCGCCTATGGCATCACGGCGCCGGTGGTACCGAAATACATCCCGGCGGGACTGGGAACGCCCGTTGTGCATGTTTACGACAATCCCGGCTTTATGACGGATTTCTCCACGCTGTATCAAAGCGAGAATGGCCGGGTCGTGATCCTGATCATCGCCTGGGACGGCGACGATTCCTCCACCTTTGAAAAGGACGATTCCGAGGTGATCGAATACGTCAAGGGCGGCGTCACCCACTATCTGTACAATAACCTTGGCTCCACCTGCGCCGCCTGGCGGGTGGGAAATCTGGAGTGCGCGATCGACACCGACCTGGGCCGGGATGAGGTCATCGCCATGGTGGACTCCATCTATGAATGAAATAAAATCACGTTCTGCCCGCAGCCATTTTCGGCTGCGGGCTTTTTTGCGCACTGCCGGTGTTTATTCGAACACGATGCTCTCGGCGTATTGGAGCAGCGTGTCTGTGGACAGATTTTCCGTGATGATATGGCAGAACCACACTCCGCCGACCTGCCACAGAAGCTGCCGCAGATGGCCGTCCTCCAGCAATATAGCGGTCTTGCCCTGAACGGTGACAGTGGAGCGCACCACGTCCTCGGTGTCCAGTATCATACCGGCATTTTCCATGTTCATGACGTCCGTGTAGATCGCGCCGTCATCCCCATCCCGGTATTCGTACCAGCGCCCCATTTCGCCGCCGCCCTCCTTTGTCAGTTGAAAGTCCTCCGGAAGCTGCGAGTCGGTGATCTGCAGATCCGGGACAAAGCCGTCAGCGGACTGGCTTGCAGAGGGAAAGTGAATCTCCATGCGATCCTCAAATACCTCCATGACCATGTTCAGGGTCTTGACCCGGAAATCCTCGGAGGCGGCGAAGGCGGTGGTGAACAGCAGCATGGCCACCAGCGCCACCACGGCCACCTTGGTAACGATTCTGGCAAAGCCCTTTCCGGCACGGCGCAGACGTCTCTCCGCCACGCCGCGGTCAATGGCGACCTGGCAACGGCGGCGCGCCCGGTCGGGGATCTCCGGTTGTCCGCTCTCCTTCAGGCAGCGGTTTTCCTCCAGGGCGGCCTGTCCCCCGGCTTCGGCCATCTCGTCCATCATCAGGGCAAACAGCGCGTCCTCATAGCGCTCCATCAGCATTTCCCGTCTTGTCATAGCAGTTCCACTCCCTTCTCCAGCATGATCTTCAGCGCGTTGCGGCGGGCCCGGGTCAGCTTCACCCGGATGCTGCCGGGCTTGCAGCCGAATTGCCGCGCCAGCTCCTCGTCCGAAAGCTCCAGAAAGTACCGCCCCTCCAGCACCATCTGATCCGCCTCGGAGAGGTGCTGCCACGCCTCAGCCAGGCGGCTGCGGTTCTCCGCGGCGATCAGCAGCTCGTCGAAGGACAGCTCCGGCTGCGGCATGTCCTCCAGATGCGCTTCATCCAGCGGCTCGTTGGCGGCGCGCTGGCGGTTCCACTTCCGGACAAAATTGAACGCGGTGTTCCTGACAGTAGAGACAACGTAGGCGGTCAAAGTGCAACGCTCCAGCGTGCGGAGCGTTGCCACCTTGGGGATCAGCCGCACAAGGCTCTCCTGCACGATCTCCTCTGCGTCATGAAAGGTAGGCGCGATCTTCAGCGCCGTGGCAAACAGGAGCCTTTCGTACTCCTGGTACAGTGTGTGGATAAACGCCCGGTCATCCGGGCTGTCCAGCGTGGACAACATCATTGCAAGCATTCCCCGTATCCTCTTTTCGTGGTCTGTGTATATAAGACACTGCCGCGTCAGATCTGCAACAGCTTTTTCGCATTTTTTGATTATAACACAGCATAGCCGCCGATCCAACCAACGGTTTGTTGCTTTTCGGCGGCGGTCTGGTACAATAAAATATGAGGTGAGACCATGAACAAAGAGATCTTCGGCGGCTTTATCGCCGATTTACGCAGGGCGGCCGGGATGACGCAGAAGCAGGTGGCCGACCGGCTGCATGTGACGGACCGGGCCGTCAGCAAATGGGAGCGGGGACTCAGCTATCCCGATGTGACGCTGATGGAGCCGCTGGCCGCCGTGCTGGGCGTCGGCGTGGAGGAGCTGCTGACCTGCCAGCGGAAGGAGGCACCTGCCCCGGAGCCGGAGCTGCCGGCCCTCCGCTCGGTGCTGACCATCACACAGGAGGAAAAGCGGATCCGCACCCGGCGGACGCGGGCGCTGATATGGGCCGCCATCGCGGCGGCACTGGTGCTGGCGGTGCTGGCCACCATGCAGCACAACGGCAAGCTTCTTTTCGAGCAGCGCACCACATCGCCGGACGGCAGCACCACCTTTACGGTGTATCGGGACAGACTGCTTGACGGCGTGCTTTACATGAAGACCGACCATCCCATAAGCTTCGAGGGCGCCGCCTGTCCCTACTGCGGCCGGGGCACGCCGAACTGGACAGACCGGCAGGAGCTGGAATGGTACCTGACCTCGGTGGAGTCGCTGTCCTGGTCGGCGGATGGGCGGTATCTGCTGATCCAGGGCGGCGGCAGCAACGGCAAGGCCACGGAGCTGGTGCTGTGGGACTTTATGAAGTACGGCAAGGGCAGCCCCGTCCACAGCAGCGGGATCACGCTGGACATTTTGCAGCAGCTCTCCGGCTATGACGTATATCAGAACTACTTGAACGATACCTTCTCCCCGCCCGATCTGGAACCGGAGCCCATGCTGCCCGCGCTGCCGGGGAACGGCTGGGTGCCGGTCGTCACCCTGTCGGACGTTCATTGGGCGGAGGGCGTCCATGAGATCGCCATGACCTACGCCTACGACGGCACGGACGGCCTGCACCGCAGCGGTGAGCTGCGCTACGATGCGGACACGGAGACAGTGGTCTTGCTGAAGGAGGATACGACAGCCCCCAACAAATAGGAGGTGCACCATGAAAAAGCGATTTGCCATACTGCTGACCCTGTTGGCCGCGCTGCTGCTGTGCGGCTGCGGCGAAAAGGCTGATGAACAGCGCTGGCTGTGGTCATCGGAGGAGATCACGCCGCCGTCGGACTTTGGCTATGTGCTGACCGTGGCCAGCACGGAGAAAGACGTATTTGCGGTCTCTTACACCGCGCTGGGCCGCTATGAGAATGGCGAGGTCACCGTGCTGGACACCATCTACTCCACCGACGCGCCTGCTATGGTCTATGGTGCCAGCGGATACGGCGACACACTGTACTTGCTGGCAGGTGAGATGCGTCCGCAATATACGGAATACGGGGAGCCCCGGGAGAATCCGGATTTTTCCGGGAAATACACCGTGATCGCCTACCGTGACGGAGCACGGGCAGAGGCCGTGCCGTTCCAGTTAAGCGAAAGTGACGTTCTCTCCGGCCTGCTGGCGCTGTCCGATGAATATATGCTGTGCTGGACGGCCACCGATGCCTGGGTGGTGTCTCTGGCAGAGGGCGGCAGTGTCTACCCGCAGCAGGTGTCCGGCGAGATCGTCGCCCCCACCACAAGCCGGTCCAGTATGTGGCTGTGGGTAAAGCAGGGCGATACCTTCGGCTTCTATCACCTGAGTGCGGCTGAGAATGCGCTGGGCGACCTTCTTACACAGCCAGAGGAGTGTCTGATGTCCTTTTCGGCCACAGTTTCCAGGAATGACGGGTGTCTGCTGAACAGCGGCGGGACGCTGTCCTTGTATCAGCCCGAGAGGAATACCGACGTCCCCCTTGCCAACTGGCATGACTGCGCACTGGCTGATGCCACGGTGACCAGCATTGTGCAATGCAGTGACAACACCTGGCTGTGTGCCTCCGACTTCGACGGGAAGATCTGGAGCATACGGCGGGAGGCGATCTCCGAAGGCAAGCAGACGCTGCATATTGCCGCGTCTGTCGGTTCTCTGGAGCTAGATGAGCTTGTGAAGCAGTTCAACCGCGCGCATCGGGATTGTGTTGCCGTGATCGACTACTATCCGGAAAATGCCTATGACCGCCTGTGCACGGAGATCATGGCAGGCGATGGCCCGGACGTGCTGGATCTGGCCTGTCTGTCCCTTCCGCTGAATTCCTCCTATCTGGTGGATCTATACCCGTACATCGACGCTGACCCGGATATCGACCGTGACATGTTCGTGCCTACGGTGATCGCCTCGCTGGAGCTGAACGGGAAGCTCACTTCCCTGCCGGCCGCGTTTGTTGTGAACACGATGACCGCACGGGTGGCCGATGTTGGTGAGCGTACCGACTGGACCATCGAGGAGCTGCAGGACTTATGGAAGCAGAGAACGGATGATATTTTCCTGATGTCCGGCTGGATGGATCGGCACAATTATCTGGGGTGGCTCGCCACGCTCACGACCGGCGACTTTATCGACTGGGAAAGTGGCACCGCCCGCTATGACAGCGAGGATTTCATCCGGCAGCTACAGTTCTGCGAGGCGCAAACCGACTATGTGGAATACAACGATGAGATCGCGGAAAAGCCGTGTCTGGTAGAGTTTGAAAATGTTCAGAATCTGGTGCGCATCAACGGCATCCGCAATAATTATAAAGAGGATTTCACCTACATCGGCTTTCCCGGTGACGGAGAGTACGGCAGCTTCTTTGACGTAGATCAGCTCCACTTTGCCATCTCCGCCAACAGCGACAAGAAGGAGTTGGCCTGGGAGTTTATCCGGCTGGCGCTGACGAAAAAGAATCAGGAGATGATCTGCGATAGCTGGCATCTTCCCATCCGAATGGATGTGATGGATGCCAGGATCGAGACCGTCGTCGGAAACGTCAGCGACCGCCAGCGGTTCCGCCAACTGATCCAGAAGCCGCTGCAGTTTACCAGCTATAATGAGACGATCCACCAGATCTTCATGGAGGAGGGCGAGGCCTATTTTTCCGGTCAGCGTACCGTAGAGGAGGCGGCGGAACGCATCCAGAACCGCGTGACGCTGTATCTCTCGGAGATTCAATAGGAGGCCGCTATGCAGAGACGACGTTTCCGAAAATCTCTCCCCTATCTGCTCCCCAGCGGCACGGGAACGACG
>CAKTZN010000005.1 GCA_934635545.1 uncultured Oscillospiraceae bacterium
ATGGCGAGGACGACAGGCAGACAAGAATATGCTCCGCTGCCGGTATCTCTGTTTTCTGCATGGTCTCACCGCCTTTTGTGGGCATTATAGCACAGTATGAGATCGTTTTCCACTGCAAGCCTTCATGTCCGCCGCCAATTTGTGCGGAAGAACCCGTCTACCAGCGCTATCACAAACCAGCCCAGCAGAAAAGCCAGCAAAGCGGATACGATCAGAACAACATCTCCCATCCCCATCCACCACCATTTCAGATGCGAAAGCACTTCTGCATCGCCTTATATTCCCCCAGCGCCAGAACGGCCTCGTCCTTTGCCAGCACGGTTTCGGGGGTGACCGAAACATCGGTCTTTCCCGCCCGCTTGACGCCGAGAATGTTGATGCCGAACCTTCTGCGGACATCCAGCTCCCCGATACTTCTGCCGACCCAGCTTTCCGGCACTTCCACCTCAAAAATGGCGTGCTGGTCATCGATCTCGATGTAATCGGAGATGTGGTTTGACGTGTACCGGATGGCGGCCCATCGGGCCACCTGCTTCTCCGGATAGACCACATGGTCAGCTCCATTACGAAGTAAAAATTTTGCCTGCACATCACGCTCAGCACGGGACACTACGCACTTTGCGCCCAGTTCCTTCAGCAGCGAGGTGGTCTCCAGTGAGTTCTGGAAGTTTCCACTGATGGTCACCATGCAGACGTCAAAATTTCCCACACCCAGCGACCGGAGGAACGCCGCGTTGGTACTGTCCCCGATCTGCGCGTTGGTGACGAAAGGCATGACCTCGTTGATCCGCTCTTCATCTGTATCCACAGCCATGACCTGATGCCCCAGCTGTGCCAACTGCGCGGCGATATGCCGTCCGAAGCGGCCCACGCCGATCAATAAAATGCTTTTCATTCTGTGAACCTCCTGACTTTATCCAACTGTGATCTTATCCAGCGGCAGCTTCGCCGCTCCGGCTCTTTTGCCGGACACCGTCGCGTAAATGAGGGTAAGCCCGCCGACCCTGCCCAGATACATCAGTACGACCAGCACCACTTGCGACGGAATGTGGAGCTGCGGCGTGATACCCAGCGTCAGCCCTACCGTTCCGACTGCCGAAGCCGTTTCATACAGGCATACAGAAAGCGGCAGATTTTCATATGCACTGATAAAAACAGCGCCGCCAAAGAACAACGCGAGATACATCGTCACCACGGTCGCGGCGGTCTTGATAACGCCGCACTCGATCCTGCGTCCAAAAAATTGGGCGCTCTCACGCTGGCGAAAGGTCGCGGCAGCATTCGCGGCCAATACAGCCAGCGTTGTTGTTTTCATACCGCCCGCCGTGGAGCCGGGCGATCCGCCGACCATCATCAGGAAGATCATAACAGCCTGCGATGCGCCGGTCATATCCGAGAGGCTTACGGTGTTGAAACCGGCAGTCCTTGTCGTGACCGACTGAAAGAAAGATGCGAGCAGCCGTTTTCCCATGGGAAGTGAAGAGAAATCCGCAAAGAATAAAAATATGGCCGGAAGGACGAGAAGCAACGCGGTCGTGACAAGAATCACCTTGCTCTGCATCCGATAGCGGCGAAAGTGCAGTTTGTTTTCGCAGATGTCATCCCATGTCAAAAAACCGATGCCGCCGGTCACGATCAGCAGCATGATCGTGATGTTGATGATCGGGCTGCCCGCATAACTGGTGAGGGACGGATAGAGGTTGTTTTCCGTTCCAAGAATGTCAAATCCGGCGTTGCAAAATGCGGATACGGAATGAAACACCGCCATCCAGATGCCGCGCCATCCATGGTCACGGCAGAACACCGGCAGCATGGCAAGTGCGCCCAGCAGTTCAATCAGAAACGTTCCCCGCAGGATAAACCGCGTTAGGCGGACGATCCCGCCGACCTTTGGCGCAGAGATCGCATCCTGCATGGTGCTGCGTTGCATCAGGGAGATCTTTCGTCCGGACACCAGCGCAAACGACGCCGCTATGGTCACAACGCCAAGGCCGCCGATCTGGATCAGTGCCAGAATGACTGCCTGCCCAAAGGTTGACCAATAGCTGCCCGTATCCTGTATGATAAGGCCCGTCACACATACGGCGGAGGTCGCGGTAAACAACGCTTCGTGGAATGGCGTGACATACCGGCCCGTCGTAGAGACCGGCAGCATCAGCAGCAGTGCCCCAAGGAGAATAACTCCGGCGAAACCGAGAATGATAATTTGAAAAGATGAAAGACACCGCTTGCAGCGGACAGCTTCCTCCGGCATATAAATAACCCCCTCCGGTGTGATCGTGTTCATCATACCAGAGGGAGCTTTAAGGTGGGATAAGGGCTGCGCGATCGGTATTAAGATGGTACAAAGAATAAACAAGGTGATTTCCAACAATTCTTCCAACAAACACACTAAATCCACGCAAAACACCCCAATATCTACTGAAACGCACTAACACAAGAAGAACCTCCAATCCCTTGCAGCACAAGGGATTGGAGGTTTTTCCTCGGTATGAATGGGTACAACGCAAAAGCATCCACGGCTTTTTGGTAAGGATGAGGTCGGCGGTTCGAATCCGCCCAGCAGCTCCAAAACAAAAAACCACCCGACAGGGTGGTTTTTTTGTTTTGGCAAGCTGCGCCGCGGAGTCGAAGTTTATCCCCCCTTGCGGGGGAAATCCGCCCAGCAGCTCCAAAAAGTCCTGTTTTCTCTCGAAAATAGGACTTTTTCTTTACATTCTGGCCGATTTAATCTGTGGGTCAGGGTGTGGGTCAGCGCTGACTCACACCCTGACCCACACGCGAAAATGCGCGGAAAGGGCGAAAGAGGAGCGGACGGAAAAGCCGTCCGCTCCTCTTTATTTTCTTAAGCGTTATCCGTGTTACATGCTGTCGTAGTGCTTGGGATCCTTGGGCAGGCAGATATCCAGGATCAGACCCACCACGAACACACCGGCCACCATGTTGCCGGCGAAGATGTCGCCGATGAAGGCGGGCAGTTGGTCAAAGAAGCCGTCCACCTGCGTCACGCCAACGCCCAGGCAGATGGACGTGGCGGCGATCAGCGTGTTGCGCTGATCCATCCCGGCGTCGTGCATCATCCGCACGCCGGACATCAGGATGGAGCCGAACATGATGACGGTACAGCCGCCCAGCACGCAGTCGGGCAGCGTGGTGAAGAACGCGCCGATGGGCGGGAACAGACCGCCCAGGATCATGGCCAGTGCGCCGAACATAATGGTAAAGCGGTTCACAACGTGGGTCATAGAGATCAGGCCCACGTTCTGGCTGAAGGAGGTGATGGGGGAGCAGCCAAACACACCGCCGGACAGGGCGGAGGCAAAGCCATCCACGCACAGGGAGCCGGAGATCTCCTTCGCGGTGATATCCCGGCCCAGGCCGCCCTTGCAGCAGGCAGTGGTGTCGCCGATGGTCTCCACGGCGGAGACGACGAACACCAGGCAGAAGGAGAGGATGGCGCCGGGCTGGAACTGCGGCTTGAAGGCGAACAACTGCGGGATGGCTATCACGCCCAGCTCGCGGATGGTGCTGCCCATGGCGGCAAAGTCCACCATGCCGAAGAAAACGGAGACGATATAGCCCACGATCATGCCCAGCAGCACATAAAGCTGCTTGGCCACGCCCTTGAGCAGCGTGTGGAAGGCCAGCGCGGCGGCCAGTGTGATGGTGGCCACCAGCAGATTCTGCCAGGAGCCCAGGGGATAGGCGGAGGACGATCCGAAGGAGGACACGCCCACATTCAGGATGCTCAGGCCGATGGAGACCACCACGCAGGCGGAGACGATGGGGGAAATGATGCCCCGCCAATACTTGGCGGTAAGACCCAGGATGCCCTCGAAGATACCGCCCACAATGATGGCGCCGATCATGATGCCGTAGTCCTGCGACGCGGCGGAAAGACAGGCGGCCAGGAAGGTAAAGCTGATGCCCATGACGATCGGCAGGCCGGAGCCGATCTTCCACACGGGATAGAGCTGCAGCAGCGTACCGATACCGGCGATCAGCATGCAGTTCTGCAGCAGCCGCGCCGTTTCGATAGCGGTAAAGGCTTCGCCGTTATAAACGGCCACCGATGCGATGATGATCAGCGGTGCCACATTGGCCACAAACATGGCCAGCACATGCTGCAATCCAAAGGGGATGGCCTTGGCGATGGGGACGCGTCCTTCCAACTGATAGACGTTTTCAATGCGGGGTTCCTGTTTGGGGCTCTTCATTTTTTCATTTCTCCTTTTATATTTTACCGGAACCGAATGACGGCGGCTGCCTGCGGATACGAAAAGGCTTCAAAAGTTACCCGCAGCAGCCCTCTGTCCGGCTTTCAGATGTAGTATAGGCCTGTTTCCGGCAGCTTTCAACCAGAAATTAACGTTTTCTTAACGGCGTGCATCATCATTCCGCAATGCGGAACGGAGCAGACGGCTGTATGACAAAAGCGGAGGCGCGATGCACCTCCGCTTTTGCCGTCAGAAAGGAAACTAGGGATAACAAGATTGGGGGGTTACCGAACCTTGCGGTTCTTCTTCGTGATCCACGCGCCGCCGGTCAGGGACAGCAGGCTCAGGCCCACATAGACCGCGATACCGGCGTCACCGGTGCTGCCGGACTTGACCTGCTTCTTGTCCGTTGCGGCGGTACCGGGCTTGCCGCTGCTGCCGCTGGACACCAGTCTGGCATAGGCCGCCTCGGCCTTTGTCAGGGTCTCCAGCACGTCGGCGGACACCAGCTTCTTCTGCTCGGGCGTCAGTGCGTCGTAGGCCTTGCGGGCGTCACGGATGGCGCCGGCGCTGTTCCGGTCAACGGTACCGATACCGTTGATCAGGTTGATGACGTTGTTGGCGGCGCTCTGATCAGTCTCGCTGTCGGCCAGCTTGGCCACAGGCTCGGTCCTGGTGGCCTTGCACGCGGTACAGGTAAAGGTCTTGACGCCCTCCTTCTTGGTGGTGGGCAGCAGGGTGATCACACCGTTGTCCCAGGTGTGATTGTCGGGATCCAGATCGCCGTAGGCATCGCCGCACACCTGGCACACCGCCTGCTTGGTGCAGGTGGCGGTGCCGCCGGAGTGCTGGCAATAGGCCACATCCAGCGTGACCACGCCGCTTACCAGGCGCTTGCCGGCCGCGGTGCCGTACTCCGTCTCACCCACGCCATAGCAGAAGCGGATGCTGCCGCTGTCATAGGCGGAGGCGGCCAGCTCCTCCAGCGTCTTTGCGCCGGAATCCCAGGTCAGGGCCAAGGCAGCGGGCACCTCTTCCTTATTCTCCGCGTCGGTGAAGTAATACTTCAGGGCGTTCATGTTCTCATAGGTCAGCTCAGCAGCAAAGCCGGTCTTATCCGCTGCCGTGATGCTGTCGCCCTTGCTGAAGTCGATACCGGCGTCGGTCAGCAGATCCACGATGGTCACATACTGGGTGGTCACGACCAGGTTCTCGACGCCCTTTCTCCAGTACTGATAGCCCACGGTATCCGTGGCGGCCAGCGCCACGAGCTGTGCCTTGGTGTACGTCTTAGTGACGGCCTCGCCCTTGGCGTTCAGGCCGGTAACGGTCAGCACGATGGGCTCATAGCCGCCATGCTTGAAGGTGGGGGCAGCGCCGGCATAGAAGTAATAGTAGCCGTCGGAGGGCGCTCCGCCGCCGCAGCCGCCGCCGGAGGTTCCGGCCTCGGTCAACTGCACCTTGTAGATGGGATAGCCGTTATCATCCTCATCCACCTTCTCATAGCTGGCGATCATGTCCTTGTCGTCCAGATCCCACGCGTACACGTCGAAGGGGCTGCGCTTGAAGCAGCTCTCGGCCACGGCGCAGTCCACCACCAGGGCGGAATTGGTGTCAAACAGAGAGACGGGCGCCGTCTTGGTGATATTCTTGCCCAGATAGAGATAGGTCAGGTTCTGGCAGCTCTCGAAGGTGTTGGCGGGCAGGGTGTCGATCTGCACCTCGTCGGGGAAGACCACCTTCTTCAGGCTCTGCCAGCAGTGATAGAACACGGCGTCGCCCATCTCGCTGAGGCTCTTGGGCATGGTGACCTCGGTCAGGGCCACGCACATGTTAAAGGCGTATTCGCCGATGGTCTCGATGCTGTCGGCCAGGGTCAGGTCAGCCAGCTTGATGTTGCTGGTGAACATGAAGGGGGCGACGGTCTTGCAGCCCTCCTGGAAGGTGACCTTCTCCAGCGCCTGGCACACGCCGAAGGCGCCGCGGCCGATGGTGTTGGCGGTGCCGGGGATGGTCAGCTCCGTCAGCGCGGTGTAATAGAACGCGTAGCTGCCGATCTCCTCCACCTGGTTCAGGGCGACGGAGGCCAGCTTGGTGCAGTTGCCGAAGCAGTCGTCGCCGATCTTCTTCAGGGTGCTGGGCAGCTTGATCTCAGTGATGGCCTCATCGCTCCAGAACATGTAATCGCTCAGCTCGGTGACACCCTCGGAGATGGTGACCTTCTCCAGCTTCTTGCAGATGTCAAAGGCGCAGTTGCCGAACTTCACGCCTGCGGGCAGGGTGACCTCGGTCAGGCTGCTCTGGCGGAAGGCCAGGGACTCGATCTCCTTCAGGGTGCTGGGGAAGGTGACCTTTTCCAGCTTGCTGTCGCCGGTATAGGACTGCATGAACGCCTGGCTGGCGATGACCTCCACGCCCTCGGGGATGGCGAAGGAGGCGGCGGGACGGGCGTTGGGATAGCGGATCAGCTTCTTGCCGTCGGCGCTGTACAGAATGCCGTCAATGTCCTTGAAGCTGGGGTTGCCCTTAGCCACATAGATGTTCTCCAGCGCGTCGCAGCAGGCGAAGATGTTCTCGTCGGAGGTGATGGTGATCTCGCCGCTCTCGTCGTTACCGGCGGAGACGGTCTTGCTGACGCCCAGCTTGGTCAGGGTGGCGGGAAGCTTCACGGTGGTCAGCTTCTTGCAGCCGCGGAAGGCCTCCTGGCCGATCTCGTTGACCTGCGTCCCGGACAGATCGATCTCCGTCACGGCCTGCAGGCCGTTGCAGCCCCAGTCCCTGATATAGGTCAGCGTCTTGGGGAAGGTGACCTGGGTGAAATTATACTTGCTGCTGGAATACTGGGAGATCTGATACTCGTTGATGGCCTCCTTGCCGATGCCCACCACGGTGAAGGTATAGTCCTCACCCAGCACCTTGGCGGTAACGGTCTCGGGGATCTCCAGCGTCGCGGTAGAGCTGTTCCAGCCAACGTACTTCAGCTCCACGGTGCCGGTCTTGGCGGCATTGTCGAAGCTGACCACACGGAACTCCAGATAGCGGCTGCTGTTGTTCTTGTCGGCAACCTTGAAATCAGGGATATAGGCCACGCTGCCGCTGCCGTCGGCCAGGGTGATGTCACCGGCCTTGGCGGCGTCGGCGGACAGCATGTCGGCCCAGGCGGTCTTATACGCCTCCAGGCTGGCGGCGGGCACGCTCAGCACCAGGCCGGTGCAGCCCTGGAAGGGATAGCCGCCGTTATAGCCGTCATAAAGCGCCATGGTCGGGGCGGTCTCGCCCAGGAAGGTGACCTTTTTCAGGGCGGTGCAGCCGTTGAAGGCCCGCGCGCCCACCGCGGTGATGCCCGCGGGAACGGTGATCTCCGCCAGGGCGGTATCGTCGGCGAACATGCTGCTGGTGATCTCCGTCATGCCGGAGGGCAGGGTGACGGTGGTCAGGTTGGGGTTCTTACCAAAGACGCCGCTGCCGAAGGTGACGTTGTCGCCCTCAAAGACGATCGCCGTAACATTGTATTGGGGATTGGTGTAAGAATACTTGCCCACAGAGTAGAAGGCAAAATCACCCACCGTGGTGATGGAAGCGGGCACTGTGATCTTGGTGATCCTGGACAGTGCGGTGGTATCCGTGGTGGCCGTGGAACCGTTGCTGCCGTTGAAGGCACGGGCCGCCACAGCGGTAACGGGATAGGTGCCGTTCTCGTCGGTGTAGATGCTGGGCAGGGTGATCTCGCCGCCCAGGCCGGTGGCATTATAGCCGGTGATGGTGGCCTTGCCGTCCGCCACGCTGAAGCTGAACATGCTGCTCAGGCTGCCGTCCACCTTGGCGCCGCAGACGCAGTCGCCCTTGGAGAAGTCGTGGGCCTCGTTGGTGATGACCTCGGTGCAGTCCGCATCCTGGCACACGGCGCTGTGGGTACCGTCGCCGTTATCGGTGTACTTCCAGTTATGGCTGGGAGCCGCGGGATAGGCGGGGTCGGCCAGGCTGTTGCTGATGGTGGGCGACACGGAGAAGTAGTCCTCCATCTCATAGCTGTAATCGCTATAATTCTCGCCCTTGCAGTAAATGACAACGTCCGTACTCATGTCATACGTTGCGCTGCTCAGGTTGGTCGGCACATCGCCATAGAAATACAGGCCAGCCAGACTGTCGCAGTAGTCGAAGGCGTAATCGTCCACATAGGTGACCGTGCTGGGGATGACCACGTTTTCGATGTCCTTGCTCATAAACGCGGCCTGGCCGATCTTGGTGACGGTCACGCCGTCGATGGCGGCGGGAATGACCACGTCGGTGTCGCTGCCGACATAATCCGTGATCTCGCCGTCGCTGAACTCGAAGGCGTCTGCCGCCGTAGGCTCCGGCGTCTCAGTCGTAGGACTGAACGTCGCCGCCGACGCCACCACCACTGTCTGCGCCAGCATCACCAGGCACAGCAGCAGTGCCGTCAGCCGCCGCAGAGAAGTTTTTGCTCTCATCGTGTTGTTTCCTTTCCTATTTCATTTTTTGCTCGTTATTCCCCGCTGGGAACAACGATGTATAAAAGTGACAGGGCAGCATCTGCCCTGTTCACATTTTACCGTTTTTTGCCGTTCTTCGTCAACGGAGCGCAGTTTGCCATACGAAATTTTTGTTCCGCATTACGGAACGTTTCACGCTGCCCCGGTCAGTTGCTCATACAGCCGCTGTACATCCTGGACCGTCACGCTGCCGCTGCCGTTCACATCCGCCAGCAGCCGCGCGTAGCCGTCGGCCAGCGTGTCGATCCCCGCCGCGTGCTCATACACCCGCTGGAGGTCGTACACGTCCACCGCGCCGTCCATATTCACGTCTCCCGCCGCCGCCAGAACGATCACGCCCAGGCTGCCGTCCGCGTTCTCCGGCACGGCCACGCTGCGGCTGACAAGGCCCTCCGCCGCGCAGGTCACCCGATAGCCGTCGTTGGTGGCCACGGTGAAGGAGAAGCTGCCGTCGGTCCCGATCTCCGCCACCAGCCGGTCGCCCTGGGTCAGCCGCACCGTCACGGTGCCGTCCGCCGACACCTGTCCCCGGATGGTATACCCGTTCTCCACGCTTTTCAGCTCCGGATAGCCCCGTCCGTTCTGGACGAAGCAGCCGTCGCCGTTGACGGCGCTCAGCACCCGGCTGCCCGCCAGCTCCTCCGCCGTACAGGCGGAGATGCCGCTCAGGCTCTGGCCGCTGCCGATGGCCGCGCCGCAGGCAGTGTCCAGATACCAGACGCTGCCGCGGCTGCTGTTGCTGTTCACCAGGTCGCTGCCCAGCGCGCCGCCCGCCGTGCCCTTGAGGCCGCTGCCCACGGCCACCGCGCCGCAGTTGAAGCTGTTGGCCAGCTCGTAGATATTGCCGCGGCCCGCCAGGCCGCCCACGCCCGCGCTGTCATAACCGGCGTGACCGCCGGTGACCGCCGCCGCGTTATAGCAGCTCCGGACCGCCGCCTTCGTGGACGTACCGCCCAGCACACCGGCCACGCCGCCCACATACCAGTTGGTACCGCTGACGGTGCCGTAGTTGGCGCACCGCAGCAGCGTTCCCGACGCCGCGGTGCCCACCAGGCCGCCCAGTCCACCGCTGGTGCCGCTGCCGGTCACCATACCGAAATTGGCGCAGTCCTGTATGGTGCCGTCCTCCAGCCGGCCCGCCAGACCGCCCACGCCGTCCCTGCCGGTAACGGCATAGCGGTTGACGCAGCCGCGCATCGTGCTGGCGCCGCTGACGATACCGGCGATGCCGCCACTGCTGCGGTTGCTGCCTGTGGCCGTCACCGCAGCCGACACCACGCAGTTCTCCACGGTGGTATCCTTCATATCCAGCACCAGCCCGGCGGCCCGGCCGCCTGTGACCGTGCCCTCCACCGTCAGATCCCGGATCGTCGCCCCCTGGCAGGTCATGAACAGCGCCGCGTTGCCGGTCAGGGAACCGCCCGCTCCGGCGGTCATCTGAGAAATGGTATGTCCGCCGCCGTCAAATATGCCCTGGAAGCTGTTGGAGCGACCGATGCCGTCCCACAGCCGCGTGCCGTGGGTGCCGTCGTCATTGCGCAGGATGATGTCGCCGCCCAGGCGGACGGTCTTTCCGGCAAAGGTGTCGGTGCCGTTGTTCACCAGCAGCGCCAGACCCGCCAACTGCCGGGCGGTGGTCAGGGTGAATTCCGTCCCGGCGGCGCTGTACCAGCCGGTGTCCGCCACCTGGGTCCACAGCTTCTTCATCGTCAGCGGCGCGGCCGTCACCACCAGGGGCGCGTCGGTGCGCGCCACGGTAAAGGTGCCCAGCGAGGTGCTCTTCCCCGTGTCCGCGCCGTCGTCATAGCGGAAGGTATAGGTGAATCTCCCGGTATAGGCGTAGTCGTTGTCCTCCGGGCACTGTCCCTCCCGCAGCACCGCCGCGGCGGTCAGCTTATCACCCTCATAGATGGGATCGCCGCTGGCCACGGGATAGTCCGCCACCTCCTGCGGCGCGCCGTCCACATAGATTGTGCCGGTCTTTGTCACGGTGACGGTATAGATATTGCTCTCGGGAAGCTGCAGCGTACCGGCCACCAGGCCCTCCGCCGCCGCGCCCAGCGTCACATCCGCCGTGACGGTATAGTAGTCGCCCGGCAGCGCCGCGCCGTTGGCGGTATAGTACCGGAACACGCTGCCCGCCGCCGTGGTATGGCTGAGATAGACCACCGTGCCCTTGGCTACGGTGCCGGAGGGCGTGGCCGTCACGGTCACGCTGTCGCTGGACTGCGCCGTGACCTGACACTCTCCCGCGGGCCAGCCGCTCTCCCAGAACAGCCGGGGATAGCCGCCGGCGCTGTACACATACGCGCCGCCGCTGCGGTTCAGGGCATCTGCCAGGGCCTGGCTCTGCATCTGCGCCTTTGTCCATACGCCGATGTCGATGGTGCAGGCGGTGCCGCTGCCCACATACCAGCCGTTGGAGCCGGGATCGTCGTCGCAGCCCGACAGGGTATAGCAGTCGGCCACCGTATAGGTGCCGCTGTCGTGGCCGCCGATGCCCCGTCCCCGCTGGTTGCCGTTGGTGTTGATGGTGCCCACGTTATAGCAGGCGTAGATGTTCAGTCCCTGGTTATTGCCGCAGATGCCGCCGGCGGGACAGGCATAGGTACTGCTGACGCTTCCCGTGTTATAGCAGTTGATGATGAAGCCTTTGCCCCAGCCCGCGCCCACGATGCCGCCCACGCCCTTGGCGTCGGTGCTGCTGACGGCGGCATGGTTGGCGCAGCTCTCGATGCGCACGCCGGTGCTGATGCTGCCCACCCGGCCCACGATGCCGCCCACGCCCTTGGCGTCGGTGCTGCTGACGGCGGCATGGTTGGCGCAGCTCTCGATGCGCACGCCGGTGCTGATGCTGCCCACCCGGCCCACGATGCCGCCCACCATGCGGCGGCCGTGGATGCTGCCGCTGACGGACAGATTCCGCACCGTGGGTGCCTGGGACGGGGCACTCTCCCCGTCGTACAGCTCACCCAGATAACCCACCAGGCCGATGGCCTGGGAATAGGAGAAGTGCTTGGCGCTGTACCGGTCGCAGTACAGGTCGGTGATACGGTGTCCCCGACCGTCCAGCGTGCCGTTGAAAAACGCCTCGATGGGCATGGGATCGTCCGGATCATCGGGGGCCATGGGGAACTTACCGCCGATGGGCGTCCAGTTGACGCCGTCGCTGCCGCCCATGTCCATATCACAGCCCAGATACACGGTCTTGCCGGAGAAATCATAGGCGGCGCTGCCGTAATAGACGGTGCCCCGGACATTGCCGCCGCCCGCACCCACCAGCACCACGTCATCCACGCGGGTGGACACCAGCAGCGCCGTGTCGCCCTTGATCCGCCAGCGGGAGGTCTCGGCGCTGGTGCGTCCGTTGACCAACGCCGCCAGACCCGCCAACTGCGCCGGGGTGGTCAGGGTGAATTCCGTCCCGGCGGCGTCGTACCAGGAGATATCCACCGCGCCGTCCCATCTGGCGGTAGAGAAGTACTCCACTGTCACCTGCGGCTGGCTGACGCCCTGGGGCAGCGTGTAAGCGTAGCCATTCTCCGTCTCCCGGAATGCGATGGTCTGCTCTGTGCCGGAGGCGTCTGTATAGTGGACGGTGGCCACGTCATAGCCGCCGCGGCGCTCTGCCGTCATTTCCGTCCCGGCGGCGGCAAGGGTCTGCGGGATGTCCGCAGCCTTCGTCTCCTCCGGGACGGGCTCTTCCGGGGCAGGTATCTCCCCTGCCCCGCTCTCTGTATCCTCCGCCGGTGTCTCTCCGGCGGGCAGGACGGTCTCCGTGTCCGTCCCGCTCTCCGGCTGCGCGGCGGCCGCCGGAGCCATCAGGCTCAGCAACAGGCAGAGCGCCAGCAGAGAAGCGACCCATTTCTGCTTTGTATGCTTCATTTTCATATCTCCTCTCTGCCGTTGTTCTCCCACACGGCGGCGGGAATCTGATACAGCGCCTCGATCAGCGCCGGTGTGATGGTCGTGTCCGACGGCCCGCCGGCATACACCGTGCCGTCCTTCAGGGCCAGCACATCCGTGGCAAACCGCCGGGCGTGCTCGGGATTGTGGGTGGACATCAGCACGGTGTAGCCATCCTCCGTCAGCCGCCGCACCGTCTCCAGCACCCGGTACTGGTTGCCGTAGTCCAGATTGGCGGTGGGCTCGTCCATAATGAGGATCTTCGCCTGCTGGGCCATGGCCCGGGCGATCAGCGCCATCTGACGCTCGCCGCCGGAGATCTCGTTGATGCCGCAGCCCGCCAGATGGCTCACGTTCAGCCGCTCCAGCATCTCCATGGCCCGCTCCCGCTGCGCCTGGCCGGGCCGCTGCAGCGGCGAAATGCTGCCGCTGGCCCCCATCAGCACCGTTTCCAGCACCGTATAGTTGAAAACCGGGGCGCTGATCTGGGGAATATAGGCCGCCAGCCGGGCCTGCTGGCGGCGGTCAAGGCCGCGGATGTCCTGCCCGCACAGGGTGATACGGCCCTGATAGCCGGGCAGGAAGCCCAGGATGCAGCGGAACAGGGTGCTTTTGCCCGCGCCGTTTGCACCCAAAAGGGCCGTAAAGCTGCCTTTATGTACCGAAAAAGATACCTGATTCAGCACGGCATGGCTGCCGTAGGCAAAGGACAGGTCTCTTACCTCAATCGACACGGCGGCCACCTCCCGTCAGGATCAGATATACGAACAGCGGCGCGCCCACAAAGGCTGTCAGGATGCCCAGGGGCAGCTCCGCCGTGGTCACCAGCCGGGCGATGTCGTCCACCACCAGCAGGAAGGCCGCGCCGAACAGCGTGGCGGCGGGGATCAGCCGCCGGTAGTCATAGCCGAACAGCATCCGGCAGAAGTGGGGGATCACCAGTCCCACCCAGCCGATCATGCCGGAGACGGAGACGCTGGCCGCCGTCAGCAGTGTGGCGCAGATGATCACCACCAGCCGCAGCGTCCGGGTGTCCACGCCTATGGAGCGGGCCTCCTCCTCGCCCACGGTCAGCAGGTTCATGCGCCAGCGCAGCAGATAGAGGGGCACCATGCCCACCAGCACCGGCACCGCCAGAAACGCCAGATCCTCCCGCTTGATGGAGGAGAGGCTGCCCATCAGCCAATAGGTGATGGCGGGAAGCTGCTGCTGGGTGTCGGCGATGAGCTTGATGAAGGACGTGCCCGCCGAGAAGAGGGACGACACCATCATGCCCGCCAGCACCAGGGCCAGCGTGGTCTCCGTCCGTGAAAGGCGGCTGATGAGCCAGGCCAGCGCCACCGCCGCCAGGCCGCCGCAGAAGGCGGCGGCGGAGATGCCGAAATAGCCCGCGCCCAGCAGGATCGCCACCGCCGCGCCAAAGCCCGCGCCGGTGCTGGCCCCCAGGATATCCGGGGACACCATGGGGTTGCGGAACATGCCCTGATAGCTGACGCCGGACACCGACAGCGCCGCCCCCACCAGCACCGCCGCGCCGATGCGGGGCAGCCGGATCTCAAAGAGCACCTTGCCCGTGCTCTTCTCCCAGAAGGGCTCACCGCCGGTGAGGCGGGTGAACAGCATCCGTAGCTGCTCCCAGGCGGAGATCTGATAGCGGCCCAACTGCATGGACAGCAGCACCACCAGCAGGAAGATCACCGCCAGCAGCGCGAAGCGGCGGGTATAGCGCTTTTCCTGTAACGTCATAGGGTGCTCCTTTAATTGCCGCGCACGATGTAATAGGTGCCCGTGGCGGCGTCGTAGTAAAGCTCACCGGCCTTCTCCATACCCTGGCTGTCCTGGCCGGTGCTGGCGTCGTGCTGCATTTTGTCCAGTTCCTCCTGGGTCATGGCGGCGGCGTTGTCCTTGTCCACCAGCACGCTGCCGTCGGCGGCGTAGGTGGTGCCGCTGTCGGACATGGTGCCGCCGGAGGTGGAGATATCCACGTTCCAGTGGACGATCAGCGCCAGCATGATGCCCACCGCCAGGATCAGCATGGCGTCGGACAGGTTGGCGATATAGTTCATGGGGTTCACATCCTCGTTATCGAAGCGGCCCCCTCTTGTACGCAGATGCTTCATCGGGCATTCTCCCCTTCCAGCACGCAGTCCATCAGCGTCTCCAGATCCGCCATATACCCGGCGTACCACCGGCGGCGCACCGTGGAGATCACCAGGCAGAAGGCCGCGGCGATCAGTCCGGCGATGGTGGTATCAAAGGCTGTCAGCAGCGAGACGGACAGCGTATAGGTGTCGCCCTGGCCCAGGGCCATGATGCCGGGGCCCAGGGGGATCAGTGTGCCCATCAGGCCCAGCATGGGCGCCAGCTTGGACACCAGATCGGTGCATTTCAGGATGCCGTCATAGTGGCTCTGCTCCCGCTCCAGCAGGTTGGCGCCCAGGCTCTCCCGCATGGCGGCGTCAAACTCCGGATGCCGGGTCAGCTCCAGCAGGGCGTCCTTCTGGCGGCGCAGCAGGCCGCTTTTTTCGATGGTCTCCGCCGCGCCGTTCTCCGCCGCGCGCAGCTCATCCAGCAATGCGGGCAGGGCGACGCGCATGTGCCGCCGCTCCCGGAAATACTCCACGGCCCACCAGCCGATGGAGAACAGGGTAAAGGCGATGAACAATATCAGTCCGATCACCACCGGCACCTCCATGCCGCTGGCAATGGCGCGCAGGATGCTATGAAATACAGAACTCATTTATCTGGCCCTCTCTCTTTTGAAATAGACGGTCTCCGCCGCCGCGCCGCACAGGCACACGGCCAGTGCGCCCAGCGCGGTATACAGCAGGATGGCCCGGTCGTCCTCCGGCTCCACCGTGGGAGCGGAATCCGCCTGATTCTGGGGCGTCTCCGCCTGCTGTCCCCGGTCACTGCCCAACTGCTCCAGCAGGGCGCTCATCTCCGCCGACAGGCGGATCATCCGGGGCTGTCCGCCTTCGCCGCTCTGTTCCGGCTCCGCCGCGGCAGTACCGGTCTCGCCGGTCCCGGCGGTCTCCTGGCCCGGCTCCTCCTCCGGCGTCTCCTCCTCTTGGGGCGGCTCCTCCTCCGGCGGTACCTCCACCGAGGCCGCCGCGTTCAGCGTCATGCCCCCCATGTTGCCGGTGATGGAGGCCGTTCCCTCCTTCAGGATCGTATAGGTGATCTCCACCGTCACCAGGTCGCTGTAGGTGCTGTCGGGCGTCACCGTCCAACTGTCGATCCGCAGCACCCCGCCGTCGGAGGAGTCAAATTTCAGCAACTGCTGCAGATTCTTCAGGATCGACAGATTGCCCACCGACAACGTCATGGTGGTCTTATGGGAGCCTACGGTGCCCTCCAGGGGCTTCATCTCCTCCACCACCTCCGGCTGGCCGTCCAGCGTCACGTTGACGGCATAGACGTACTTGGCCGTCTGGTTGGTACGGCTCTCGGTGGGACTGGTCTGCCCGAACAGCAGGCGGAAGCGGTTGGCGGTGCCCATGGAGCTGAAGTCCGAGTCCACATGCTCGGTACCCACCTCATAGGTGACCCAACTGTCCTCCAGGGCCAGCATGGGACGCACCTCGACGGCGTACTGCCACGCTTCGCTCTCGTCAAAGCCGATGAAGCTCCCGTCCTCGTCATAGAGGGGGAACAGATGGGCGGGCAGATCCTCGAAATAGTACCGTCGGGACTGCAGAAGCTCCGCCAGGCTGAAGGAGGTGAAATACCCCGTCTCCTGATCCCGGGTATAGAAATTCATGGACTGGACATCGCTGATGTTGATGTTGGCATAGGCCAGCAGATCGTCGATATAGAAGCCCCTGGCGGGGTCCACCACCACCCGGTACTCCCCGTCCTCGCCGCTGCGCAGGAAGGTATACGCCTGCTCATACAGCGGTAGCGCGTTCTCAAGCACCGACCAGTGATAGGTGTCCACGTCCACATACTCGTCCGTGTCCATGCCGAAATAGCCCACCCGGATCCGCAGATCGTCGGTGGCGATGCCGGAGGCGTAGGCAGGCCGCGGCAGCAGCAACAGCGCCGCTATCAGTGCCAGCAGCAGGTATTTTCCTTTTGTCTTCATGGGTCTCCTCATTTATATGTCGAGCGGCTCAGCATCTCCGCCGCTTCCTCCGCCGACAGGTCATAGTGCCAGAAGAGCCGGTAAAACTCCTGGGCCGCCTCCGTCATGTCGTAG
This sequence comes from uncultured Oscillospiraceae bacterium, assembly GCA_934635545.1. Taxonomy (GTDB): domain Bacteria; phylum Bacillota; class Clostridia; order Oscillospirales; family Oscillospiraceae; genus Vescimonas. The sequence goes on from CAKTZN010000005.1 coordinate 16,839, forward strand.
TCGTACAGGGACGGATACAGCAGATTGCCCAGCCACCACACGCCCAGCACCCGGTTCACCGACGGCGGAGAGCTCATCCAGTTATAGGGCAGGTTGGGGATCTCGTAATACGCGCCGTTTTTCACGGCGGTCAGCTCCGACCACTCGTTGGTCCGTACCTCGTCATAGGGGCCGCCGGTGGTCAGCAGGATCACGTCCGGGTCGCAGACATAGACCTCCTCCAGGCTGACGGTGGTGCCGCCGCCACGGTTGGTAACCTCCTCCGGCACGATGGCGTTGACCGCGCCCACCAGGTCGATCACGTCCGCCTGGGAGGAGCCCGCCGCGTTGCAGGCAAGGCCGGTGGAGCCGGTGCCGTACAGCACCGTTTTCCGCTGTCCCTCCGGGATGGCGGCGGCGTTGGCCTGGGCCATGGCCACCGTCTTTTCAATGAAGGCCGCCAGAGGCTCCGCCTCCGTCTCCCGCCCCAGCAGGCTGCCCAGCGTCCGATAGGCCGCCGCCATGTCGTCCAGGTCGGCCTCGATAAACAGCGTGGGGATGCCGGTCTGCTTCTGGATGCGGTCCATGTCGTCGGCAATGTGCTCCTTGGCGTCGCCCAGGTCGAGGATGACCTGGGGCTGTGCGGCGATCAGCGCCTCCATGTTCAGGCTGGCCTTGCTGCCGTAGAACTGGCCGAAGGTGGGCAGATACCACATCTCCTCCGGGAAATAGGGCCGCTGGGCAGTGCTGGGTGAGCTGCTCAGGCCCACCAGCAGGTCATAGGCGATGGGCATCAGCAGCATCTGGGCCGTGGCGCCGCTGGGCGCCACGCGGGTGATCTCCGCCGGCACCTCTACTTTACGGCCGCTGGAATCGGTCACGGTCTTTGTCTCCACGCCGGAGAGCGGATCATAGCCCGTCTGGCTCTTGCCGCAGGCGCACAGCAGCGGCAGCAGCAGCGCCATCGCCAGCAGCAGCGCGGCGATTCTGGTTCGTGTTGTCATTGCTTCTGTCCCTTTCTCGTCAGCGGCGTCCGATACCCCCGGTAGCCGATGGCCTCGGATAGCTGCCGCGCCGTGGCGCTGACACAGGCCACCGCGTCCTCAAATTCCTGTGAGCGTACCTTGCGGAACAGCCCCACCACGCTGAGGGCATAGCCCATGGCGCCATTCCGGTCATAGACCGGCGCGGAGGCCGACCGCAGGCCGATCTTGTATTCGCCGTTTTCCACCGCGTAGCCGTCGGCGCGGATCTGGCCCAGCTCCCGCAGGATCTCCTCCTGGGCCACGATGGTGTGGGGCGTGAAGGACTCCAGCGTGCCCGCTCCGCTTAAAAACGCCTTGGCCGAGGCGTCCGACATGGCCGCCAGCAGCAGCTTCCCCTGTGAGGTGGCGTGCAGCGGCAGGTGGCTGCCGATCTCGGTGGTGACGTAGATGCCGCCGCCCATGGCGGTGTACTGGTCGATGACCACCACGCTGCTGCCCTCGATGCGGCTCAGCAGCGCCGTGGCATCCGTGTGGACGGCCAGCTTTTCCAGATAGGGCCGGGCCACGTTGTTCAGCTCCCACGAGGCCGACACGCCGCACCCCCATTCAAACAGCCGCGTGCCCAGATAGTAGCGGCCGTCGCTCTCCTGCCGGATGCAGTCATAGCCGCGCAGGGTGTTCAGCAGGGCGTATACCGTGCTCTTGGGATAGCCGGAGATCTGGCTCAGGCTCATGAGGGTCATGGGCGTGCGGGCCTGGTTGATGATGTCGATCAGCCGCAGCGCCTTTCCCAGGGACTTTACACCGTCCCGCTTTTCCTGCTCCATGGGGCATCCTCCTCTTTCTCGTTCTCCGGCCGCTCCGGGATGGGACGGAAATCCGGCGTGGCCGGAAGCCATCCCCTGTCACCCCGGGGGGTCCGGGGCGGCGGCGGGATCAGCTCGTCATACGCGCCGCTGTAAAAGGCGCGGTTGTTCTCGATCAGCTCCGCCAGCGTCACGGGGCGATAGAAGTTCACGTCTACCCCGGCGTTCAGCACCCGGGGCAGCTCCTTCAGCAGTTGGTACTCCTGACCCCGTCCCTGGTGGATGTGGCCGTGGATCATATAGCCCCGCTTGCGGTAGATGATGGGATAGTGGCACAGCAGAATATGGGTCTCGCCATCGTCGATCTCGTTGAAGTCGGTGACGGTCTCGAAATAGCGGTAAAGGGACGCCGCGTCCTCATACCCGGTGTCGTGATTGCCCCGGATCAGGTGCTTGTGACCCTTCAGGCGGGCAAGCAGTCCGTGGGGCACCCGCCCCTCGTTATAGCCGATGTCGCCCACCAGGTACACGGTGTCCTCCGGCGACACCCGCTCGTTCCAGTTGCGGATCAGCGTCTCGTCCATCTCCTCCACTGTGGCAAAGGGCCGGGAGGACAGCAACGGTTCATAGAGAAAATGAAGATCGGCGGTATAAAAAATCACGGTCAGTCCTCCTCGGTCACGTTATATTCGCAATAGAATAACGCAGTAAAAAAGGAAAAGCGTCTGCACGCTTTTGCCAATCGCTGGTACTATGCTGATATATAGTGTAATAGAATCCGGTTTCTCCGTCAATCCTGTGCGTTCAGCAATGCGGAATGTTTTCTTGCCATCTTGAATAATTTGAGGTCGGCAGTCAGAATCCGCCCAGCAGCGCCAAAACGAAAACCACCCAACAGGGTGGTTTTTCTGTTTTGGCAAGCTGCGTCAAAATCAAACCCTCCGGTGGATGCCGGAGGGCTTCCTTGTTGATCATGTCAGGGCTGCTGTCCGTTTCCGGGTTTATTATGTACCTTTTGCGTACCCTTTTTGTACCTTTTATGGGGCCGTTATACACCTTTTGCGCACCCTTATTGCGCCCAATACAGGCACTTATCCGCAAGCAGCGCAAAGGAGATCACGTCTCCCTCGGCCGCATGGACATTCTCCGGCAACACCACGCGCAGCGGCGCCGCGTCCGTCATATGCACCGGATACAGCACCACGACCGTCGCGTTCAGGTCGTGGATGACACGATAGACCCGTGCGGTATACGCACTCTCCGCCAGTGATATGGCGTTGTCCGGGATGGCCATGGTAACCTGCTCACCGCTTGCCTGCAGCGGCAGGACAATGTCCCAGCCGTCCAGCCTCATGCCGCCCTCGCAGCGGTGGGCGGACAGAAAATTGCGGCAGCCGGTCAGCCGCGCCGCGCTCTGGGTGGCGGGGTGGCGGATCAGCGTCTCCATATCCGTCACCGGCGCGGATACGCCGTTCTCTATGACGCAGACAGTTCTGCAGTTGCGACAGCACTCGCCCAGATCGTGGCTGACCCACAGGATCGGGCCGCCGAAATCGGACAGCAGGTCGGACAGCTCCAGCTCCAGATTCCACTTGAGAAAGCTGTCCAGCGCGGAAAACGGCTCGTCCAACAAGATGGCCCGGGGCTCCGACGCCAGAATGCGGGCCAGTGCCACACGCTGCTGCTGGCCGCCGGAGAGCTGGGCAGAGTATTTCTTCTCCAGACCCTCCAGCCGGAAGCGGCGGAGCTGCTCGGCGGCCCGCTGCTGCTTTTCGGTGCGGCTGCCGGTGCGGATGCCGCACTGGATGTTCTGGGCCACGGTCATATTGGGAAACAGGGCGTACTGCTGGAAGAGGTAGCCCACCCGCCGCTGCTGGGGCGTCAGGTCGATGCGCCTGTCGCTGTCGAACAGCGTCTCGCCGTCCAGCACGATGCGGCCCCTGTCGGGGGTCATGATACCGGCGATGCATTTCAAGGTCACGCTCTTGCCGCAGCCGGAAGCGCCCAGCAGGGCCATGGTGCCCTTGTCCGTCTCGAACTTCGCGCGCAGGGTGAAGCTGCCCAGCTTCTTTTCAATGTCCACGATGAGGCTCATGCGGTCTGCCTCCTTCCTCGTCCGGAAGCGGCCAGCAGGTTTTTCTTCTCCAGCATGTTCACTATCAGCAAAATCACGGCGGAGATGCCCACGTTCACCAGCACCCATTTCAGAGCCAGCGCGTCGTTGTTGATCTGCCATAGCTGATAGACGGTGGTGGACACGGTGGCGGTCTTGCCGGGGGTATAGCCGGCGATCATGGAGGTGGCGCCGTACTCGCCCAATGCGCGGGCAAAGGCCAGCACTGCGCCGGCCAGCACGCCCTGACGGCAGTAGGGCATGCGGATATGCCAGAAGATGTAGGTATTGGACAGGCCCAGGGTCTGTCCGGCGTAGGCCAGCGTCTCGTCAAAAGCCTCGAACGCACCGCGAACCGTGCGGTACATCAGGGGAAAGACCACCACCACCGTGGCGAAGATGGCCGACCACCAGGTCATCACCAGCCGGATGCCGAAGGTCTCCAGCACCCATGCGCCGATGAGCCGTTTGGGGCCCAGCACACGCAGCAGAAGATACCCCACCACCGTAGGCGGCAGGACAAGGGGCAGCGTCAAAATCACGTCCAGAATACCTTTGACCAAACGCGGGAGCTTGGCGATATAGTACGCCGCGGCAATGCCCGCAAAGAACACCACCACCGCGGAAATGGCGGCGATGCGCAGCGAATTTAAGAGGGGATACCAATCCATGGGAGACCTCCTGAAAACGGGATGTGGGCAGGGCGCGTTTCGCGCCCTGCCCGATATGGGAAATCAGTATGCGATCACTTGCTCAGGGGGGTGAACAGCACCTTCTCGAACTCAGCGGAAGCCTCGGCGGTCTGGAGGTAAGCCAGGAACGCGGCGGCAGCCTCCTGCTGGGCGGAGGTGTTCAGCACGGCGGCGGGATAGATGACCTGACCGCACATGTCGGCGGTGGCCTCGGCGGCCACAGTCAGACCGGCGGAGTAAGCGTCGGAGGCATAGATGATGCCGCAGTCCACGGCACCCTCGGCCACGGCGGTGGTGACTTCCTTCACGTTGGAGCCATAGGTCAGCTTTGCGGCGATGGCGGCCTCGTCGATTTCGTAATAGGTGAAGATCTTCTGGGTGTACTGGCCCACGGGCACGTCCTCATTGCCGATGGCCAGGGTCACGTCGCCATTCTTCAGCAGCTCGGCCAGCTTATCGAAGCTGTCGATGCCCTTGTCGCTGCCCTCGGCCACAGCCAGGACCACCTTGTTCTCCAGCAGGTCGATGCGGCTGCCTTCCACCAGCATGTCCAGGCCGTCGGGGTTCTTCTCGGCATCGTCCTTCAGGGCGCCGTCCAACTGGTTCATCTGCTTGGGAGCGGCGGAGATGAACAGGTCACAGGGCGCACCCTCCTTGATCTGCTTGTACAGTGTGCCGGAGGACTCAAAGTTAAAGACGATCTTTACATTCTGGTTTTCTGCCATGTACTTTTCACCGATGGCAGTCAGGGACTCGGTCAGGGAGGCGGCGGCAAACACCGTCAGCTCCACGGTCTCGGCGGGGCTCTGATCGCCGTTGGCGGCGTCATTGTTGGCGTCGGCGTTGTTGTTGCCGCAGGCCACCAGGCTCAGCGCCATGACCAGCGCCAGCAGCAGGGAAATAAACTTTTTCATCTTGGTTTTCCTTCCTTGGTTGACTTTATCGTATCGCAATACTCTTGTGAGGATAACGATTTTCAAAAGCATGCGCCCATTGGGCGCATGGCGTATCTTATTTGCCGAAGGGGCAGATGGGATAGTGGCATTCGCCGCAGCCAAGGCACAGTCCACCCTCGCCCAGGGCCGCGATATCGGCCCGGGTAACGGACACGTCCGCCGCCACACGGGGCAGCAGCAGGTCAAACACGGTGGCGCCCGCGTACATGACGCAGCCGGGCAGGCCCATGACAGGCATGCCGTCGTCAAAGTAGCCCAGCAGGAACATGGCGCCGGGCAGTACAGGCGCACCGTAGGACACGATGTTGGCGCCGGCAGCCTTGATGCCGCCAGGGGTATTGTCATCGGGATCCACGCTCATGCCGCCGGTACACAGGATCATATCGGGCTGCTTTTCCCGCATGGCCAGCACCGCGTCCCGGACGTTCTCTACACCGTCGCCGGAATAGACCGCCTCCAGCGTCTCGATGCCGTAGGCCTTCAGCTTGTCCATCACCACGGGGGTGAAGGTGTCCTTGATGAGGCCCTTTTTCACCTCGCTGCCGGTGGCGACGATGCAGGCGGTCTTCCGCACGAAGGGGCGCAGCGCCAGCAGCGGCTCTGTACCTGCGGCACGCTCGGCCTTCTGCAGCTTTTCTTCCTCGATGATCAGAGGGATCACCCGCATGCCCGCCAGCTTATCGCCCTTGCGGACGGCGGCGCCGCCCTTCCGGGTGGCGATCATCACCTCATCCTGGCTGTTCACCGCCACAAGGCGGGCACTGTCCACCAGGAACAGGCCGTCACAGGCGGCCTTCAGCTCGATCTTGCCCTCTTTCACCTCGCTGCGGGTCATGTTCTCCTGGCCGCACAGGGCCAGCAGCCGCTCCGCCGCGTCGTTCTCATGCACCATGCCGGGGGTCATCTCCCAGACATAGAGATGCTCCTTGCCCATGCTCAGCAGCACGGGGATATCCTCCGGGGCCACCACATGTCCCTTGCGGAACCGGGCACCCTTGAACTCATCCTTGATGATCTGGGTCATATCGTGGCACAGCACATGGCCCACCGCGTCCTGCGTCCGTATCAGCTTCATTTCAGCACCTCGATCTCGTCACCGGCCTGCACCCGGCCTTCCTTTATCACGATGGCGAAGATGCCCTCTGTGGGCATCACGCACTTTCCCGCCGTCCGCTTGATCTCGCAGTCGTTGTGGCACTGCTTGCCGATCTGCGTGACCTCCAGCTCCGTCTCTCCGATCCGCAGGCGTGTCCCCACCGGCAGGGTCTTCAGCTCGATGCCGCGGGTGTTGATATTCTCAGCAAATACGCCCGCATCCAGCTCGATGGGGCAGATATCCCGCATGGTATCCACGCTCTCGTCCGCCAGCAGGCTCACCTGCCGGTGCCAGTCGCCCGCGTGGGCGTCGCCCACGATGCCGTGGCGCAGCTTCAGGTCGATATACGGCACCTGATGCTTACGGGTGCCCTTCCGTTCGCTGATGTTCACCGCCGTTACATGTGCCATCGTCACACCTCCGCTTCGTATACACCGCTTTTGCCGCCCTCCTTATAGAGCAGGCGGATATCGGTGACCGACATATCCCGCTGCACAGCCTTGCACATATCGTACACGGTCAGGGCCGCCACACTGGCAGCGGTCAGCGCCTCCATCTCCACGCCGGTCTCGCCGTGGCAGCGCACCTCGCTGCAAATATGCAGGGCGGTCTCCTCGATCTCAAAGGTAATATCCACCTTCGTCAGCAGCAGCGGATGACACATGGGGATCAGGCCGCTGGTCTTTTTCGCGGCCATGATGCCCGCCACCTGCGCCACGGCCAGCACATCGCCCTTGCCGATGGTGCCGGCCCTGATCTGATCCATGGTGGCCTTTGCCATACGCACCGTTGCCGCGGCACGGGCCACCCGGTACGTCTGCGCCTTTTCGCTGACGTCCACCATGCGGGCGCGGCCCTGCTCGTTAAAATGTGTCAGCTCCACAGGCTGTCACCCTCCTATTTCAAACATATCGCGGCGCGTCTCCGTTCTGCCGGTCTCATCCATGTGGTGGCGCTCCGGCTTCATGAGAATGCCGCGGCGGATCGCCTGCTCCAGCGCCGCGCCGGAGAGTCCCCGCAGGGTGACCTCCGCGTCCGAGTGCAGACAGGGCTTCAGCTTCCCGTCCGCCGTGACGCGGATCCGTGTGCAGTCCGCGCAGAAGGCACAGCTCATGGGCTCGATAAGCCCCACCGTGCCCGGCGCGCCCGGCAGACGGTACAGCCGCGCCACGCCGCTCTGTCCGGCAGGACGCAGCTCCGGCACGCGGTCCAGCACCGCCTGGGCCGGCAGAAAACGCTCCCGGGGCCACGCCGCGCAGATGCCCATGGGCATCAGCTCGATGAACCGCACCTGCCACGGCTTCTCCCGGGTCAGGCGGACAAAATCCGCGATCTCGTCGTCGTTGACGCCGCCCATCAGCACGCAGTTCAGCTTCAGCTCACGGAAGCCCGCGGCCTCCGCCGCCTCGATGCCCTGCCGCACATGCTCCAGTTCTCCGACGCGGGTGATCTCACGGTACCGCTCCGGCCGGAGGGAGTCCACGCTGATATTCAGGCGATCCACGCCCGCCTCCCGCAAGGGCCGCGCAAGCTGCGGCAAACGCGTACCGTTGGTGGTCATGCAGAGCTCCTCCACGCCGGGGATGGCCCGCAGCATGGCGCACAGCTCCACGATTCCCCGCCGGGCCAGCGGCTCGCCGCCGGTGACGCGGAGCTTTGTCACGCCCAGCTTTACCGCCGCCGCCGCGAAATCGCGCAGCTCCTCAAAGGAGCAGAGGTCATCGTGACTGCGCTTGCGGACGCCGTCCTCGGTCATGCAGTACCGGCAGCGCAGGTCGCAGAGCTCCGTGACGGACAGCCTGAGATAGGTGATGTTCCTTCCTAATACGTCGTTCATATGCCGCCTTCCTTTTCCCCTGCATTTTACCATTTTGCGTCCCATCATTTCAAACGTATCATTCGGCATCGTCGGATTTTGTGACACCTTTGTCGGATTATTCTTGACAATGCCCCCTGCCGCGGCTATGCTGTCTGTAAGTGGAAGGAGCTGGTATCCCAATGGTAGACGGCAATATCATCCTGTCTGTGGCAAAGGCGATGGAGCTGCTGCAAATACTGAGCCAGGCCGGAAAGCCCCTGCTGCTGAAGGAGCTGACCGCCATGTGCGGCTATCCAAAAAGCACGGTGTTCGGTCTTCTGACCACCATGCGGCAGTATGACGTGGTCACCCAGACCGCCGATGGCCGGTACACCCTGGGCCTGCGGCTCTTTGAATACGGCCGCCAGGTGGAGCGCTCCTGGGACATCTCCCGGGTGGCCCGGCCCTATATGGAGCATCTGTGCCAGCAGACCGGCACCTCCGTCATGCTCTCCGTCTACGAGGGCGGCAGCGTCATCACGCTGGATCAGGTGGAGACGCGCACCGCGCTGCGGATCGTGTCCGACACCGGCTCCCGCCTGCCCATCTACTGCACCTCACAGGGGAAGGTGTTTCTGGCGTGCATGTCCCGCACAGGCGCGGAGGCGCTTCTGCGGAGCCAGCGCCTAAACCAGTTCACGCCCCACACCATCACCGATATCCCCTCCCTGCTGCGGGAGGTGGATACGTGCCGCGCCAACGGCTACGCCATTGAGAACGGCGAATACAAGATCGGCCTGCGCTCCATCTCCGCGCCGGTCTATAATGTGGACGGCAAGGTGCGCTATACAGTGGGCGTCATCGGCATGTTCCGCAGCGTCCATTCCGAGGAATTCCGCAGCGCGGTGGAGCAGGTATGCGCCACCGCCGCCATGATCTCAACAGCCCTGGGCTATCGAAAACAGGAGGAACATCTATGAGCTATACCGCAGCCGTTATCACCGTCAGCGATCTGGGCAGCAGGGGTCTCCGTCAGGACACCAGCGGCCCCGCCGTAAAGGCCATGCTGGAGGAAGCGGGATTTTCCGTGACCTATACCGCCATTGTTCCGGATGAGCGGGAGCAGATCAGCGCCGCGCTCCGGGAATGTGCCGACAACCGCCGCATCGACCTCATCATCACCACCGGCGGCACAGGACTGTCCCCCCGGGATGTCACGCCGGAGGCCACCCTCGCCGTGCTGGAGCGGGAGATCCGCGCCATCCCGGTGGCCATGTGGATGGAGGGGCTGAAGATCACCCCCCGCGCCATGCTGTCACGCGCCGTGGCGGGGACACGGGGCAATAGCCTGATCATCAACCTCCCCGGCTCGGAAAAGGCGGCCAGAGAAAACCTCTCCGCCGTCACCGGCGCGCTGGAGCACGCCCTGCACATGATCGCCGCCGAGGGACATGGATGAGGGCGGCATTGCCCGCAAAATACATATGAGCAAAGATGGCCCCGGCTGTACTGCCGAGGGCCTCTTTGCTGTCTATCGGTCTTCCCCCGCTCCGGTCAACTTTTTTCTCTCACCTTGACAAGTAACCACTCGATAACTATAATGATAGTTACCGAGTGGTTACTGTCATTAAGGAGGACGATCATGGCCGGAGATACAAAGGAACGGATCCTGGAGACGGCGCTGGCGCTATTCGCGCAGGGCGGATATCCGGGAACGTCTATGAACGATATCGCGGGGCGGCTGGGGATCACGAAGGCCGCTTTGTACAAGCACTATACCAGCAAGCAGGAGATCCTGGATCGGATCGTGGAGCGGACGAACGAGATGGACGATGCACGGGCCAGAGAATACGAAATGCCGGAAACGGAGCCGGATAACTTTGCCGAGGCGTATCTGCATACGCCCACGGAAAAGATCCGGGCGTACAGCGAGGCGCAATTCGACCATTGGACGAAGGAGCCCTTTTCCGCCAACTTCCGCAGGATGCTGACGCTGGAGCAGTACCGCGATCCGGCGCTGGCCCAGCTCTATCAGAACTATCTGTCCGCCGGGCCGCTTGCGTACATGGCGGCCATCTTCCGGCATCTGGCGGACTCTGACGAGGCGGCCATGCAGTTGGCCCTGGACTTCTATGGCCCCATGTATCTGCTTTACAGCGTCTATGACGGCGCGGAGGACAAGACCGCCGTCGCGCCCCTGCTGGATGCCCACATTGACCGGTTCATCGCCAGGGTGGAGACCGGGTACAGGAAGGGCGGGCGGTGAACATGAGGGACACATCCGGTGAGCGGCACTGGATCCTGTGCCCCCGGTGCGGGGCGAAAACACGCCTGCAGGTCTTTCGTGAGACGGAGCTGCAGGACTTTCCCCTGTTCTGCCCCAAGTGCAGGCACGAGAGCGTCATCAGCGTAAGGAATTTTGTCACGGAGACCGACGGACTGACGGCAGGAGGGCCGATATGCAAACGATTCTGATCATTGACGATGACGCCGCCATCGGCGATCTGGAGCAGGAGGTGCTGGAGCGGGCGGGCTACGGCGTGCTGCGGGCCTATTCCGGAACGGAGGCGCTCCTGCTGCTGAAAGCAAGCCGCCCCGACCTGATCCTGCTGGATCTGATGCTGCCGGGTCTGTCCGGCCAGGAGGTGCTGCCGCAGCTCCGGGGCATCCCGGTAATCGTGGTCAGCGCCAGGGCAGCGGTGCAGGACAAGGTGGAGCTGCTGCTGGGCGGCGCGGCGGACTATCTCACCAAGCCCTTTGACACCAAGGAGCTGCTGGCCCGCGTGGCCGTGCGGCTGCGGGAGGCCGCCTGCTCTCCCCTGGCGGCGGTCTATACCTGCGGCGGACTGACGCTGGACACGTCCTCTCACGAGGTGCGCGCCGGCGGCGTGCCGGTGCAGTTGACCCGAACGGAATACGCCATTCTGAAGCTGCTGATGCAGCATCCCGGCCAGGTGCTGGCCAAGTCTGTGCTGCTGGACCGCATCAGTGCCGACACACCGGACTGCACGGAGAATTCGCTGAAGACCCACGTCAGCAATCTGCGCGGCAAGCTGCGGGACGCATCGGGCCGGGACTATGTGGAGGCGGTATGGGGCATCGGTTTTCGGCTTAACGCGGGATCTTGACCATTTCTGGAGGATTTTCTTGACCGCTTTCTTGACCTTTGCCTGATACCATAGGCCCATCAAGCAAAGGAGGTACTTCACATGGAATATGTGCTGGAAGCCAACGGGCTCTGCAAGCGCTACCGTGATTTCGCGGCACTGAATGGTCTGGATATGCATATCCCCAGGGGCGCGATCTATGGCTTTGTGGGAAGAAACGGCGCGGGTAAGACCACGCTCATCCGTCTCATCTGCGGCTTGCAGGAGCCCACGGGCGGCAGCTTTACCCTGTACGGCGCGAAGAATACCGACGAGCGCATCGGGCGGTGCCGCCGCCGGATGGGCGCGGTGGTGGAAACGCCGTCCATCTACATGGATATGACAGCGGAGGAAAACCTCCGTCAGCAGTATCTGGTGCTGGGCATGCCCTCGACAGACGGCATCCCGGAGCTGCTGCATCTGGTGGGATTGGACAGTACGGGGAAAAAGAAAGCGAAAAACTTTTCGCTGGGCATCGCTGTGGCCCTGGCGGGGAATCCGGACTTTCTGGTGCTGGATGAGCCGGTCAACGGCCTGGATCCTCAGGGCATCATCGAAATGCGGGAGCTGATCCTGAAGCTCAACCGGGAGCACGGCATCACCGTGCTGATCTCCAGCCACATCCTTGACGAGCTTTCCCGCCTTGCCACCCACTACGGCTTTATCGACGGCGGGCGCATGGTAAAGGAGATGAGCGCCGGGGAGCTGGAAGCCCACTGCCGCAAGTGCACCCGTGTGGAGGCTGACAGCAGCCGGATACTGGCCCGGGTGCTGGACGGCTTCGGCGCGGAATACCGTGTTGTGGACGATATCCGGGTGGACATTTTCACCGATGTTCCGGTCACCGCGCTGGCCGAGGCGGCGCGGAAGGAGAACTGCGCCATCCACAGCATGAAGGAGCGGGACGAAAGTCTTGAGAGCTTTTATATGAACCTTGTGGGAGGTGAGCGCCATGCGTAACCTGCTGAGAGCCGACCTGTTCCGCC